>CAZWED010000060.1:0-13631 GCA_964632645.1 uncultured Ferrimonas sp.
ATCGAGAAAATGATGATTTCTCAACACTGCGTGAGTGCCCACACAGATTGTCTGACAAATTGTTAAAGAGCGTTGCCTCGTTTTCCCGAGGCAGGATGCGCATTTTAGCGCTTCCTCAGCGCTCGTCAAGGGCGTTTCCGCCAATTCTTTCCGAACGTTGATTTTGTCGCCATCACCTTGGGTTTTGGCGCTGTCGCCCGGGGCGTTTCCCCTGTCGACGGAGGCGCATTATAGGGCGCGGTTTCCCGCTGGCAAGGGCAATTTTCGCGATAATCTACCGTTTGGATACTTTTCGGTCAGGTGGCGGGATTTTTGACCGGACTGGCCCGATTTTTAAGGATCCATGCTACGGCGGCGGGCAGATCCGGCCCCGTCCAGTCCGCCATTCCCCGGCTTTGCGGCTCAGTGAGTGCGGCCCCCTGACCAATCAACAGGGTGGCTTTCACCCCTGCCCGCTTGCCTGCCGTGATGTCACTGGGCTTGTCGCCCACCATATAGGAGGTCGCCAAACTCAGTTTCAGTTCCCGGGCCGCATCCAGCAGCATCCCGGGCATCGGTTTTCGGCACTCACATGGGCCGCGGTATGGTAACAGCCCCTTTTCCGGATGGTGGGGGCAATGATAGATCCCCGCCAGCGGCGCGCCAGCTTCGGCAAACTGCACACTCATCCATTGGCTCAATGCCTGAAATTGCGCCTCGTCATAGTAGCCGCGTGCAATACCGGACTGATTGGTTACCACCACCAGGGCGTAGCCGGCCTCGACTAACTTTGCGCACGATGTCAGCACGCCCGGCAGGAACTCAAACGCTTCTATTGAGCCAACGTAACCGTAATCCCGGTTGATAACCCCATCCCGGTCCAAAAATATCGCTGGGCGCACGACGCCTCTCCCATCTAAATCGTTTTGATCGGTATGAAGTATTCCCACCCGGCACCGGCAGGTCAAAAACTTACGTGCTTTAGGCCATCGCGCTGTTGCCCAGCCTGCGCCACTTGGGCGTTTTCAGGCGCGCCCCAACACCAATGAGTTCAATCGCCATCCGATTTTAGACGTCCAAATGTCTAAATGGCCATTGACAGGCGTCCAGACGTCCAAATAGACTGCCTCCTACGCGGCGGCCATCGCCGCAATGCCAATAACGAGCCAACAACGAGAAAGATAAGCGCCAACCATGATTCGACTGAATGCCGTATCCAAGTCCTATCGCCAGGGTGACCGGTCCATCCCCGCCCTCAAGCCTCTGGACCTGCATGTCCCCGCTGGAACCATCTTTGGCATCATCGGCAGTTCCGGTGCCGGGAAGAGCACCCTGATCCGATGCGTCAACCTGTTGGAGCAACCGGATACTGGCACCATCACCATTGATGGTCAGGAGTTAACGGCGTTAAAAGGCACCGCCCTTCGACAGGCCCGTCAGCAGATTGCGATGATTTTCCAGCACTTCAATCTGCTGGCCTCACGCACTGTCTTTGACAATGTGGCACTGCCCCTCGAGTTGGCTGGCTTCAATAAGGCGGCCATTCAACAAAAGGTGGCACCGTTGCTGGAGCTGGTCGGGCTGGCTGAGAAGGCCAATGTGTATCCCGCTAACCTGTCCGGTGGCCAGAAGCAACGCGTGGCCATTGCCCGTGCGCTGGCCAACGACCCCAAGGTGCTGTTGTGCGATGAAGCCACATCCGCCCTGGATCCTGAAACCACCAAGTCGATCCTTGCGCTGCTCAAATCCATCAACCAACGCCTGGGACTGACCATCCTGCTGATCACCCACGAGATGGAGGTGGTAAAGCAGATCTGCGACCGTGTCGGCATCATTGATGAGGGTCAGTTGATTGAGCAGGGCGAGGTGGGCCCCTTCTTTGCCGGTGCCAAAACCGAACTGGCGCGCCGCTTTATCCGCTCAACCCTGCATCTTGAGATCCCGGACAGCTACCGCGCTGCCCTGCGGGACACCCGGGGTGAACATGGCCTGCCGCTGATCCGCCTCAGCTTTCATGGCGACAGCGTGGATGCGCCAGTGATTACCCAGGCAGCCAAGCAGTTTGGCATCGACATCAGCATCCTCAGTGCGCAGATGGAGTACGTCGGCGGCACCAAGTTTGGCCTGATGCTGGCCGAGTTCATGGGCGATGAGTCCGCCATCGAACACGCCACCCAGTACCTGGTGGCACACAACATTGACGTGGAGGTGCTCGGCTATGTCTGCTGATCTGTTTCCGTTGCTGTGGGGGGCCACCCTGCAAACCCTGCAGATGGTGTTTTTGTCCGGTTTTATCGCGGCTCTGGCTGGTATTCCTCTTGGCGTGGTGCTGCACCTGACCAAGTCCGGCCAGTTGCTGGCCAATCCAACGCTGAACCGGCTGCTGGGTATGGTGGTTAATGCCGGTCGCTCGGTGCCGTTCATCATCTTGTTGGTGGCAATCATCCCCTTCACGCGGCTGGTGGTTGGCACCAGCATCGGCACCCTGGCGGCCGTGGTACCCCTGACCGTGGGGGCCATCCCCTTTATTGCCCGTCTGATTGAAGGCGCGCTGATGGAAGTGCCCGCCGGGCTGGTGGAAGCCGCCGAAGCGATGGGCGCCACGCCAGCACAAATCATTCGCAAAGTGCTGCTGCCCGAAGCCCTGCCCGGCATCGTCAACAGCATCACCATTACCCTGGTCACCTTGGTGAGTTACTCCGCCATGGCCGGTGCGGTGGGCGGTGGCGGTCTCGGCGACGTTGGCATCCGCTATGGCTACTACCGCTTTGAACTGGATGTGATGCTCGCCACCATCGTCATTCTGCTGGTGCTGGTTCAGACCCTGCAAAGCGCCGGCGATGCATTGGTGCGACGCATCGATCACCGTTAATCCCGAATTCAAGAACAACCATTCCGGAAGGACAACTTTATGACTCTGATTCGCTCTCTGATTGCCGGCGCTGCGGCCCTCGCTCTGACCGCCTGTGGCGGCAACAACGACAACGTCCTCAAGCTGGGCGCTATGGCAGGGCCGGAAGCCCAGGTGGCCGAAGTGGCCGCCGAGCAGGCGAAAGCGCAGTTTGGCCTGGAGGTGAAGATCGTTCCCTTTACCGATTACGTCACGCCCAATGCGGCGCTGAACGACGGCAGCATCGACATCAATGCCTTCCAGCATCGCCCTTATCTGGAGGGCCAGATTGACGCCCGTGGCTATGATCTGGTCGCGGTGGCCAACACCTTTGTCTACCCCATCGCCGCATACTCCCTGAGCCTGCGCAGCCTGGACGAACTCCCCCAGGGCGCCAAAGTCGCCCTGCCCAATGACCCCACCAACCTGGGACGCTCCCTGGTGCTGCTGGAACAGCAGGGTCTGCTGACGCTCAAGCCGGGCGTGGGCATCGCCGCCACCCCTCGTGATGTTGTGGAAAACCCCAAGCAGATTGAGATTCTGGAACTGGAAGCCGCTCAGTTGCCCCGGGCTCTGCAGGACGTGAGCTTTGCGGTCATCAACAACACCTTTGCCAGCCAGGCGGGCCTGACGCTGGAAGACAACGGCCTGTTTGTTGAAGATAAGGAAAGCCCCTACGTGAACCTGATTGTCGCCCGCCGCAACAACCAGGACGATCCCCGCATCGCCCAGTTTATCGAGTCCTATCAGTCCGATGCGGTGTATGACAAAGCACGGGAACTGTTTAACGGCAACATCGTAAAAGGGTGGTAAATCCGCCCGCAAAAAAGAATAAAAGGAGGCGGCGGCCTCCTTTTTTGTTGTTTTATTTAGCTCAGGCCGGTTCTAACGAGATGCTCTGCCTCAGAGCAAACCGAAAGGCACCGTCTGCCTGCAATGCTCCCGCACAACACTGCCTGGGTGGCCCAATTTGATGGCAACCATATCAATCACGGCTCGCCGCTGTTTGCGCCCACACTTGCTCCTCACTGGCCGTATCCGAAAACATTGACTTTACTGACCACTCACCGACGGGTTGCGACGGTGCCGCTGGTCTTCAGCAAGCCTGATGAGTCAACGGGGTAACCCGCTGTAAAACAGCAGGTTACTTGCACGCTCTGGGCTTTTCATCTGACGCCGGTGCGGGTAACGTTGTCCCTGATTTCGCCAACAACAGGATTGCTTTCATGTCCACGATCATCACCCTGGTGGTTCTCGCCGCCATCGCGCTCTACGTTATCGGGATCTTCAACAAACTGGTGAACCTGAAAAACCGCCATCAGAACGCCTTTGCCCAGATCGAGGTGCAGCTCAAGCGCCGGTACGACCTGATCCCCAACCTGGTGGAGACCGCCAAGGGCTACCTCAAGCACGAGCGGGAAACCCTGGAGGCGGTGATCACTGCCCGTAACCAGGCCCTTGCCGGCCTTCAGGCGGCCAGTGCCGACCCCACCTCGGCCACCGGCATTGCCCAACTGGCCGGTGCTGAATCCGCCCTGAGCTCCGCACTGGGACGGCTGAATGTGGTGATGGAAGCCTACCCGGACCTGAAAGCCAACCAGAACATGATGCAGGTGTCCGAGGAACTGACCACCACGGAAAACCGCGTAGCGTTTGCCCGACAGGCGTTCAACGACGCGGTAACCGCGTACAACAGCTACAAGCAGCAGTTCCCGCCGGTGGTGTTTGCCGGCATGTTCGGCCATGGTCAGGATGCGACCCTGCTTGAGTTTGAGGACAGCGCCGAGATCCAAGCCGCGCCGAAAGTGCAGTTCTAAGGGCCCGCCTCAATGGATTTCTTTGCCCAGCAGGACCAGGCCCGCCGTCGTACCGGGCAGTTGGTGGTGCTCTTTGTGCTCGCGGTTCTGTGCATCGTCGCGCTGATCAACCTGCTCACACAGGTGCTGTTTCTCACCCTCGATCCCCCGGCCCCTGGCCAGCCTATGCCCTCAATGATCGACCGTCTGATGTCGATGGATACGGTGATGATTGGCGCAGCCACCATCGCGGTGATCACCCTGGTCAGCCTGTTCAAGTGGCTGATGCTCAGGGGGGGAGGCAGTGCGGTGGCGGAATCGATGGGGGGACGCCGACTCACCCCTAACACCGCCAGCGGCGACGAAAAGCGCCTGCTTAACGTCGTTGAAGAGATGGCGATCGCCGCCGGGACACCGGTGCCGCCGGTCTACCTGCTGGACAGGGAGATGGGGATCAACGCCTTTGCCGCCGGTCACTCCCCCAGGGACGCTGTCATCGGGGTAACCCGTGGCACGCTGGAAACCATGAACCGGGAGCAGCTTCAGGGGGTGATTGCCCACGAGTTCAGCCACATTCTCAATGGCGATATGCGGCTGAACCTGAGGCTGATGGCGGTGCTCGCCGGCATTCTTTTTATCAGCCAGATCGGCGAGATGCTGATGCACAGCGGCCGGGGACGAAGCAAGGAGAGCAACCAGATCGCCCTGCTCGGGATCGGGCTGTTGATCCTGGGGTGGATCGGCACCCTGTTTGGTAAAGCCATTAAGGCCGCGGTCAGCCGCCAGCGGGAGTTTCTGGCGGACGCCTCGGCGGTGCAGTTCACCCGCAACCCCAATGGCATTGCCGACGCACTTAAGCTGATCGGGGCGAGCCAGTTCAACAGCCTGGTGGAACACCCCAAGGCCACCGAGTCCAGTCACCTGTTCTTCGGCAACATCCGGCCCAAAACGCACTGGCTGGCCACGCACCCACCGCTGGAGGAGCGGATCCGTGCCATTGAGCCCCATTGGGACGGCAACTACGCCGCTGTGGTACAGCGGAGTCAACGTCGCCAGCAAGCCCGTCAGGCGCACACCACCGCAGAGTCCGTCTCCCCGCAGAAGGGTTGGGTTGTAGGCGCCGCGTTGCTTGCCGCCTTACCGACGGCGCTCAAGCAAGCCAGCAGTGAACCGGAACAGGCGCGGGAGTTGGCGCTGGCCCTGCTGTGGCCCGAAACGGGCTATGACGGTCTGACGGAGCTCCATGCCAGCGTGCGCGCCAGCATCGAATCCCTGCACCGCCAACTGGTCACGCTCAGTGCCCGGCAAAAGCTGACCCTGATGGAACTGCTGCCTCCCAGCCTGAACCTGCTGTCAGAGCCTCAGCGCCAGGTACTGCTCGAGCAGCTCAACCGGTTATGGCAAAGCCAGCCTCATGAGCTGGATCGCTGGTGCATCTGGTCGCTGCTGAACCACTTCCTGACCCCGCCGCCTAAAGCGCTGCCCAAAGCTCAGGGGCAATCCGCCAGCCTGGCATTGGTTGCCCTGCTCGCGCACGAGGGCAACCGCAATGAACAGAAACGGCACGCCGCCTTTTTCCGCGGGGCCAATGCGCTCACGGCCTACCAGACCAGTTGGCCCGGAGCCCCCGACTGGGCCGGGCTGAGTGAAAAGCTGCCGCGACTGGTTCACCTGCCTCCCCAGGACAAACGACGGCTCATCCGCGCCATCGAGTTGTGCGTGGCACAGGATGGATTGCAGACCGAGGAGGAAGCGGTACTGGTGCAGTTGTTTGCGCTGCTGCTGGAAGCGCCCATCAGCATCACCCTGTAGCCGCGCAGAGGGGCCCCTACTGGGGCCGTAACGAATGTTCGTCCCAGTAGGTCAGCGGCGACGCACTGAGCGAGCCGTTAGCACTGAGCAAGTAGTGGTATTCACAGTAGGCGTTGCACACAACGCAATGCCCACTGGCACTCACCACGCAGCGGTTTCCCGCCAGTGGGGTAATTCGGCCCCTGACCTGGGGCAGCTCTATTGGCTTTCCACACGCGTCGCATTCGGCACGAAACCCCTTAAATGAGGCGCCGTTTTCAAACCGGTATGGCAGCACATCCTTGAGCGGGGGGAGCAGAGTCCATTCGATTTGAGCACGGGTTAATTGAGTCATTATCAGCTCGCCTCGAGAAGGTGCTTTAACTCTAGTCCAGCCCTCACCGCCGCGACGCAAGATTTTTCGCCCCGGGATGACTTTTTTTCGGCGCCCCCTTATCATCGGCCTCACCAAACGGATATTGTATACAAAAAGATCATGGAACCACTCAATGCCGCACAGGTGCACGCTGCCCTGCCCTTTGAACGCCTGGTGCCGGCCCTGCGGCAGGCGTTTCGCCAACCGGCGACCGTCCCCCTGCGTCACCATCACGACATGGTGCATCCCGGCCATCGGGAAACCACCCTATTGCTGATGCCCGCCTGGCAGGATGGCGACAAAGCGGGGGTCAAAGTCGTTACCGTGGCCCCCCACAACACCGACCGTCCCACCATTCAGGGGATCTACCTGTTGCTGGACCTGCCCACCGGCACGCCGGAACGGATGATGGACGCCCCGGCTCTCACCGCCCGTCGCACTGCCGCCGCCTCGGCACTCGCCGCCAGTTACCTTGCCCCGGACGCCGCAGACACCCTGTTAATGGTGGGCACCGGAACGCTGGCCCCCTTGCTGATCGAAGCCCACTGCAGCGTCCGTCCCATCAAGCGGGTCCTGCTGTGGGGCCGTCATCCGCAGAAGGCAGCCGCGTTACCCAGCCGGTTGGCCCATCTCGATGTGCAGTTTGAGCCGGTGAGCGATCTGCCTCGGGCGGTCTCGGATGCGGACATCATCAGCGTCGCTACCCTCTCCCAAACCCCGTTGATAAAAGGCGAGTGGCTTCGGGCCGGGCAACACCTCGATCTGGTCGGCGCCTACCGGCCTGACATGCGGGAAGCGGACGATGAGGTGGTGCGCCGTTGCCAGCTGTTCGTTGACAGCCGGGAGGGGGCCCTGAACGAGACCGGTGATCTCGCGATCCCCCTGGCCGAGGGTGTGATCACTCCCGACGCCATACAGGCCAGCCTGTTTGAGCTGTGCCGGCAGACCCATCCCGGGCGAACCGATCCCGACGCCCTGACCCTGTTTAAGTCCGTGGGCCACGCCCTGGAAGATCTCGCCGCCGCCCGCGAAGTGGAGCGGCACTGGAAGGAGCAAGCATGACCCCGCAACACCATCGAGCCCGGCTGTGCCAACAGCTGGACAGCCACTGTGCCGTGATCGTCGCGGGTTCGCCTCAGCGTACCCGCTCGAAGAACCAGCCCTATCGCTTTACCCAGAACAAAGACTTCCTCTACTTGACCGGCTTTCATGAGCCGGATGCGTTGGCGCTGATCCGGCCGGGACACCCCCAGCCCTACGTGCTGTTCTGCCGGCCCAGAGACCCGGCAATGGAAACCAGCTTTGGCGCCCGGCTCGGGCCGGAAGGTGCGGTGGCCACCCTGGGGGCGGATCTGGCCTATCCCATCGACGACGTCGACGCCGTGCTGCCAACGCTGTTGCAAGATCGCCAGCGGATACTGCTGGGCGATGAGGAGAACCGCTACACCCAGCGGGTCTGGGGCTGGCTTAACCATCAGCGCAGCAGCGTCCGCTTTGATGAGCGCCGTCACTTCCGCTCCATGGAGCCATTGGCGGGCTTGCTGCACGAGATGCGCGTCATCAAGAGCGATGCCGAAATCGCCGCCATCCGTCATGCGGTGGCTGCCGCCTGCGATGCCCACCGGACGGTGATGGCCCATACCGCTCCCGGCGTCAATGAGCGCCAGCTCAGCATGGCCTTCAATGCCACCCTGGCCCACTGGGATTGCGACACCGACCCCTACCCCAACATCGTGGCCGGCGGTCCCCGTGCCATGTGCCTCCACTATGACGACAACGATAAGGTGCTGGAATCGGGCCAGATGCTGCTGATCGACGCCGGCGGCGAGTACCGGGGGTACGCCTCCGACATCACCCGCACTTATCCGGTCAGTGGTCGTTTCAGCGAAGCGCAGCGCCAGCTCTACGAACTGGTGTTGGCCGCCCTTGACGCCGCCATCGCCGAGGTCAGTCCGGGCACGCCCTGGGGGCGGATTTACGACACCGCCTGCCGCGTCATGACCGATGGCCTGCTGGCGCTTGGCATTCTGACCGGCGATCGGGACACCCTGCTGGCCGAAGAGGGGCACAAGCGCTTTACCGTGCACAAGACCGGTCACTATCTTGGGCTGGATGTGCACGACGTTGGCCAGTACCGCCGGGCCGACGGGCAATGGCGGGAGCTGGAGCCGGGCATGGTGCTCACCATTGAGCCGGGGATCTATATTCCCGACAACGCCGAGGACGTGGATCCCCGCTGGCGGGGCATTGCCGTGCGGATTGAAGATGACATTCTGGTCACCCATACTGGGGCCGAAAATCTTTCGGCGTCGGCGCCACGCACCGTGACAGAACTGGAAGCGCTGGTCGGCAGCGCCCCCATCACAAGGAGAGTCCATGTCCCCACTGATCCTGAACGTGGCTGACAGCCAGTTGACCGTCAGCCCCTTCGGTGGCCAGGCACTCTCCTGGCGCACCGGCGGGCAGGAGCGCCTCTGGCTCAGCCAGGAGGCGGATATAACCGGTACGCTCCCCATCCGGGGCGGGGTGCCCCTCTGCTTCCCCTGGTTTGGCAAAGGGGCAACCGGCCCGAGTCACGGCTTTGCCCGCACCTCGCAGTGGCAGCCTTTGCCGCCGGAGCACAGCGCCAGCGAGGCCCGACTGACGCTCACCCTGCAGGACAGTGAGCGCACCCGCGCCCTCTGGCCCCACGGCTTTCGTGCCGCCATCAGCCATACGCTGACGGCCAACGCGCTGGAGATGGCACTGACGGTCACCAATACGGACGACCACCCCTGGGCATATACCGCCGCTCTGCACAGCTACCTCGCCGCCGACGCCACAACGTTGTCCCTGCCCGCCCTGGCCGGACGGCCCTATCTCGACAAACTGGAAAACGCCGACCGGCGGTTTGATGAGGGACCCGGCGCGGCCCTGCCCCCCATCCCGGTGGACGCCATTGTGCCGGGCCTGGAGACAATGACCCTGGCTCAGGGCGGATCCACGCTGAGAATCCAAAACCACGGCCACGACGCCACCGTGGTGTGGAATCCGGGGCCGGATCACGGCATTGCCGACATTCACGCCGGTGGCGAATCCGCTTTCATCTGTCTGGAAAGCGCCATCGCACTGGCCCCCCTGACGCTGGCCCCCGGCCAGAGCCACACCCTGTCTCAGCGGTTGCTGGCAATGGGATGACCTGACGGCCGATTCAATGCCAAACGCCGCCCAAAAGGGCGGCGTTTCTTCTCCGGTGTCCACCGGTTTCCTAGCGCGGGTTGCCGTTAAATCGTCGAGGTGAGAAGGGCGAAAGCCGCTCCCCATTGCCGCCGTTTACCGCCTCACTGAGCCAGTGTCCGCTGGCCGCGGCTTGCGTCAGGCCAAGATGCTGGTGGCCAAAGTTGAACCAGACCCGCGACGCCGCCCGCCCCATCACTGGCAGGGAGTCCGGCAGGCTGGGGCGAAATCCCATCCAGCGCTCGGCACCAACACCACTCAGCCCCGGCAACAGGGCCTGACCGTGGGTCAGCAAGATGTCCGCCCGGCGTGGATCCATTGGCGCCGACAGGCCCGCAAACTCCACGGTGCCCGCCAGTCGCGTGCCGTGCGCCATCGGCGTAATGATAAAGCTGCGCTCGGCACTGGCCACCGGTCGGGTCAGGCCGGATTGCGTCGGCAACATCAGGTGGTAGCCCCGTTCGGTGTCCAGGGGCACCTTATGCCCCGCCTGGGCCGCCAATTCACCGGAGTATGCCCCGGCGCACAGAATCACATCGGCTGCCTCAATCCGCTCGCCCCCCGACAGCATTACCGCCCCGTCGCCAGAGAGCCCGGTCACCTCCGCCTGGCGATAGCGCGCTCCCCGCCCCTCCAGCGCCGACCAGATCCCCTGGCTCAGGGCATAAGGGTCGGGGGTGTGGCCGGTCTCGGTGAACCAGATCCCGTGGCGGATGCGGTCATCCAGCGCCGGCTCCATCTGGCGAACCTGATCGCCATCCAGATAGCGGCAGGCCACGCCCTCCCGGGCGTACTTGTCCCGCTGCGCCTGTACCGCCTGCGCGTCGCCGCGCTCAAACACCAGAAGGGAGCCGTTGGTGACCAGGTGCTCATCCAATGACAACTCCGCCAACAGCGTCTGCCAGGCCGCCATCGCGTCCTCGTTCAGAGCCCGCAGCGCCCGGGTGTTTCGGGCCCGGGCCGAGGGGGTCATGTTGGCCAGAAAGCGGGCAAACCAGGGCAACGCCCGCCACAGGTAGTTCAGGCGGATGCGAAACGGCCCCAGAGGGTCCAGCAGCATCCCCGGCAGTTGGGGCAGCAGGGCAGGATCCGCCAGCGGAAACACCTGCTCCGTGGCAAAGTGCCCGGCGTTGCCAAAGGAGGTTCCGGCGCCCGGGGCGTCCCGGTCAAGCAGCAGAACGTCACGTCCCGCGCTCTGCAGGGCGGCGGCGGTAGCCAGTCCAACCACCCCCGCGCCAATGATCACCACATCCTGTTTCATGCCGCGCCTCACCGAAGAAAAAAGCCGTGATCGAACGGATCCCGGGGATCGAGATAGAAGCGATGCTCACCGGTAATCCAGGCCCGCCCGCTGACCCTGGCTGTCACCGCATCGCGGCCAAAGTAAGGTTGCCGGCTCAACGCCGTTACCCGCATTCTGCCGCCCACAATGGATTCGATCTCCACCGGCTCCCCCAGGCTGACTTCGCCGCGGGCCAGCAGCAACGCCATGCGGGCGGACACCCCGGTGCCGGTCGGGCTGCGATCCAGTTCGCCATCGGCAAAAACGCAAACGTGCCGGCTGTGACGGTGCGATGCCTGCACCTGCCGGGAGGTAAAAATGGTGCCGTAGAGAAAACCCAGGTCATCGGCTTCCGGGTGCGTCAGGGGATGCGCCCCGGCCACCGCCAGCTTGATCGCCTGCCCCACGCGGACAAGTTCGCCGGCGTTCTGTGCCGTCAGTGACAGCCCCAGCGCATCCGCATCGACAAAGGCATAATAGGCGCCGCCAAACGCCAGGTCGTAGCGCAGCGTCCCGACACCGGGAACCTCAATGTGACGATCCAGGCATTCCACAAACGACGGTACATTGTCGAAACTCGCCTCCCAGCCGTCGCCGGTCAACCGGCAATGGGCGGTCACCCGCCCCGCCGGCGCATCAATGTTCAGGGTGATCGGGCCATTACCATCACCACACTGCGCGGTGACGGTGGCGAGCGCCAGAATGGCGTGGCCGCACATGCTGGAGTACCCCTCGTTGTGCAGGAACAGTACGCCGAAGTCGCCATCCGGCGTGACCGCTTCGGTGATCAGCGCGCCGTACATGTCGCGGTGTCCACGGGGCTCATGCATCAGCAGGCGACGGTACTGCTCCAGGTGTGCCGTCAGATAGCGCCGCTTCGCCAGGATGGAGTCACCCGGGATGGCCGGATAGCCACCGGTGATGATGCGCAGCGGCTCTCCCTCGGTATGAGCGTCCAGCGTGGTGAACTGCAATGCCCGCTCTTTCAGGGCCGGTGGGGCGGTCAGTGCCATGCGATCTCCTTCTCTGCGAGGGGCCCTTTCCACCCCATCGAAATCCTACCAGATTGCGTTACAGTAACGTTGACTTGCGTTGCGATTCGGTTAATTGTATACAATATCCAAGACAAAACAACTCGCCTGAGCAACAGGCATCCACACCATCAAGAGGGATCTTCCATGAAGGTTGATTGGAAAGGGGTTTATCCCGCCATCTCCACCCAGTTTGACGACAACGGCCAACTGGATCTGGCCGCCAACGAACGCATGCTGAATCAGCTGATTGAGGAGGGCATCCACGGCATCATCGCCCTGGGTACCGTGGGTGAGAATTGCTCCCTGAGCGCCGAAGAGAAACGCGCCTTTTTACGCCACACGCTGTCCGTGGCGCGCGGACGCATCCCAGTGATCGCCGGCTGCGCCGAAACCACCACCGCGTTTGCCATCGACTACGTCCGTGATGCTGAAACCCTTGGCGTCGACGGCATCATGCTGCTGCCCGGCATGGTCTACCGCGCCAACCGCGAAGAGACCCTGTACCACTACCGCACCGTGGCCCGCGCCACCGCTCTGCCCATCATGATCTACAACAACCCGGTGACCTACGGCGTGGATGTGGACCTGGAGATGACCGCCGAACTGGCCAAAGAGGCCAACATCGTAGCGATCAAGGAATCCACCACCGATACCCGCCGCATCACCGAACTGCACAACCGCTTTGGTGATCGCTTCACCGTGTTCTGCGGCGTCGACGACATCGCCCTGGAAAGCCTGATGCTGGGTGCCACCGGCTGGATCTCCGGCCTTACCAACGTGTTCCCCCGTGAGTCCGTCGCCATCTACAAGCTGGCCCGGGCCGGGCGCTATACCGATGCCCTGACGCTGTGGCGCTGGTTCCTGCCCCTGCTGCGCCTGGACACCGTGCCTCACCTGGTGCAGTGCATCAAATACGCCGAGCAACTGGCCGGACGCGGCAGCGAAACCGTTCGCGCGCCGCGGCTTCCCCTGTCCGGTGAGGAGCGCGCCCGGGTAACCCGCGTCTACGATGACGCCATGGCCTGCCGGCCGGATCTGAGCCAATACAATCTGGACTGAGGAAACGCGATGATCAAAGGCACTTTTTTCTGCATCGACGCCCACACCTGCGGCAATCCGGTGCGCCTCATCACCAGCGGTCACCCTCCGTTGCAGGGGCGTACCATGAGCGAGAAACGACAGGATTTTCTGGCCCACCATGACTGGATCCGCCAGGCCCTGATGTTTGAGCCCCGCGGCCACGACATGATGTCCGGTGCCTTTCTTT
>CAZWED010000061.1:0-13609 GCA_964632645.1 uncultured Ferrimonas sp.
GGCATTGAGCAGCACATCGAGCGCTTTGAAAAGGCCCATGACGACTACCACGCCATCATGATCAAGGCACTGGCCGACCGGCTTGCCGAAGCGTTTGCCGAGCGGATGCATGAGCGGGTGCGAAAGGAGTTCTGGGGCTACGCCGCCGACGAAAGCCTGGATAACGAGGCTCTGATCCGGGAAAAATACAAGGGTATCCGCCCCGCCCCGGGCTACCCGGCCTGTCCGGACCACACCGAAAAAGGGCTGCTCTGGCAACTGCTGCAACCGGAGCAGAACATCGGCCTCCGGATCACCGAGAACTTTGCCATGTACCCCACCGCCGCTGTCTCCGGCTGGTACTTCGCCCATCCCGAGTCCCGCTACTTTGGGGTTACTGACATCGACCGCGATCAGGTGGAAGACTACGCCGAACGCATCGGATTGAGCGTGGCAGAAACGGAAAAGTGGCTGGCGCCAATCCTCGGCTATAACGCCTGAGTCCGAACAGTACACTGGGCATAGTAAGCCAAACGGCCTCCGCATGGAGGCCGTTATGGTTTATCTGGGTTCTGATCAGCCACAAAAAAGCCGATCCACGGGGAGGCTGGTCAAGCCGTTTTGGTGGCAATCCAGCGAGAGATTGAAAGGGTGGAGCGGGTGGTCATCGGCGGTCAAACGGCGCTCTGGCTGGTACATGCTTCCCCGTCATCGCAAGGCACCCGCCCCAAGGGAATGGACGCCGAGAAATCAAAAGCGCCAGCGTCTCATTCCTCGCCAGGTCAACTAGGCGAGGCGCCGGCACTTTTGGCAAGAAACCCGCTTACCAGTAGCGTCGCAGGTCGGCCTGCTGCGGCAGGGACATCGGCACCTGTTCGACGCGGCCATCGGCCAGGGTGCGAACCAGATGGTTGCGTTCCACCTTCTGCCAGAGCCCTTTCTGCATGGTCAGGGGTTCGGAGCAGATAAGCGCCGAAGGCACCTCGCCGGGACGCGCCGGTTGCAGGGTCACGCCCTCTTCGGTGGACAGGCTGACGCCCCCCGCCATAAAGAGTGACGCCGGTTGCACCGCATGGTCGCTGTTAAATCGCGTCGCCAGCATCTGCTCCCCATCTGACACGGCGAAATTGATGAAGGCGTTGGTGTCGGCGCCGCAACGCTGACGCAACCACATGATCTTCTCAATGGTGTGCAGCAACGCCTGCTCCATCTCGTCCCCGCTGCAGGTTTCGCGGAAACCGAGGGTGTCCATAAACAGCGCAAACGCGTGTTCGGAATCGGTGTTGCCCTGGATCAGCGCGAACGCGTCGTCCGACAGCTCTTTCTGCAGCGCCCGTTTAAAGGTGTTGAAGCGATCCAACCGGCCATTGTGCATAAACAGGTAGCGGCCATGACTGAAAGGGTGGCAGTTGGCCTGGCTCACCGGCATGCCCACCGAAGCGTCCCGCACGTGGGCAAAGAAATGGTGGGTGGGCACCTTGCGGGCGATCATCGCCAGATTGCGGTTGCTCCAGG
This sequence comes from uncultured Ferrimonas sp., assembly GCA_964632645.1. Classification (GTDB taxonomy): domain Bacteria; phylum Pseudomonadota; class Gammaproteobacteria; order Enterobacterales; family Shewanellaceae; genus Ferrimonas. Next base: position 1,495 of record CAZWED010000061.1, read on the forward strand.
CCGGGTCCACGTTGACGAAGGTGGCGGGCTCCGGATCACCGTGGCCGGTATACCATCCCAGGCCAAAGCCATCGGCGTTCAGCGGTTTTTTGCGCTTCTGAGCATTCTTGCTCTGGGCGACCAGACCATTTTCCGCGTCGTAGAGCAGCGGGTACATCAGGGTTTCGGCACCCCGATAAAGGATAAAACGACACACGAATTGAGCTCTCCAGGGGATTCGTACCCCGAACTGTACAGGCCCGGCTGCGCCGGTGCGGACAGCTTGCCCGAAGCGAATCTTGAGCGCAAATCCTTCCTATACCGTCCTCAAAAAGAGGCATGGGCAGCCGTGTGTGCGACTCGGAACCTCGTCGGTTATCCCCACAACAAAACACACAAGAATAATGTTGCTTAATCAGCATTTAATTAAGTAGTTTAATTGTATTTTATTAGTTCAAACGCTTGCAAAACAAATCCCTTTGATTAAGTTGGCGTCAGAGCTACAAGCTCTGCCACAAAACCCAAATACGAGGAGCAAATCATGGCAATTAAAAAAGGATGGATAAAATTGAGACACTGTCTGTAAATGAGGCCAGCAAAGTCTACGGCGTAATGATTCAATCTTTTGTTGAAGATGCTGTTGGCAAGGTAATGGACTGTGCTTTTGAGCGATACGTGGCGTATTGGGAGGACCAAGCAAACAACGGCTGGGCGCAGACGTTGGAACGCCAACCCCTCACGTCTTGTGATACAGTATTATGAAGCTTTTTGCACTTGGGATCCTTTCCTATACCTTAGTGGCATTATTTACCGAAGATGAAACGAGACAATTAATTACATCATTGGTAATATTGTCTGGATTTATTTACCTGATCCTTAAAAAGCCATCTTGATCAAATGCCGTATGGTCAAGATGGCTTAAGATACGAATTCAACCATAACAACAAGTGATTTTTGAACACAAACCCCCACCAAAATACGTTGACCCCATCAATTGCTCCTGTCTTTTATCACAATCCCCAAACGCTTTGATATTTAAAATGGCCGTCATTCGACCTATCACGTCGTCAGGTGAACGGTCCTCAGTCTCGACTTGCTCGTACTCAGGATAGCGGCCATGTGGCTCTCTGCCATGAGAACACATATACTAACCAACCGTTTATTATTCTATCCACCACAGGACGTGCCATGAACACACTCAAGGAATGGGTCTTTTTTGATGAACATCAGGGCGATTACGAGCGCTATCAACCGGCAGAGGAGAAGCGGGTAAAGGGCGCGCCGGTCAACGAGCTCTGGAACCACTATTCCGATCCCAGCAACCAGTTCCATGCCGGAGTGTGGCGCTCTGAGCCGGGTTGCTGGAAGGTCAGCTACAGCGAGCACGAGTTTTGCCAGATCCTCGAGGGGCGCTCCATTGTGCGGGACAATCACGGCAATGAGCGGGAGCTAAAAGCGGGCGACCGTTTCGTGGTGCCCGCCGGGTTTGAGGGGGAGTGGGAGGTGGTGGAAACCTGCCAGAAGGTTTACGTGATCTTCGAGCCGGCCGCCTAAAGCCCGACAAAGAACCCAATCACCAGGGCATTCACGATGTCGATAAAGAAGCCGCACACCAGCGGCACAATAATGAAGGCCTGGTGACTGGCGCCGTACTGCTGAGTCACGGCGGTCATATTAACGATGGCGGTGGCGGTCGACCCCAGAGTGATGCCGCCAAAACCGGCACTGACCACCACCGCATCGTAGTTTTTCCCCATCAGGCGATACACCAGCAGCAGGGTAAAGCTGATCGACAGGGCAACCTGTAATCCCATCGCCACGGACAGATAACCCACCAGCCCCTCCAGCTCCCACAGTTTCAGGCCCATCAGCGCCATGGTCAGAAACATCCCCAAACAGATGTCGGAGATCAGGGCCAAGCCCTGCTGCCCTTCGTCGGCCCATTGGCGTACCCGGTTGCGACTCAGCCAGCGGCCCAAGTTGCCCACCAGAATGCCGGCGATCAGGCAACTGACAAACATCGGCAGTTTGACGCCCGCCTCCTCCAACGTTTCATTCAGGCTGTAACCCAGCATCAGGCAGACATTAAGCCAGAGCCAGGCCCACAATACGCCGTAGTAACTGAGGTGGGTGCGGTGCTCGTCATCGTGCTGCACACCGATGTCCAAATCGGAGTCGCCGGAGGGCTGGATGCGGTGACGCTGGATCAGGTAGCGGGCGATGGGACCACCAATCACACAGGCGGCAATCAGGCCCACGGTGTTAGAAGCGATGCCCAGCTCCATGGCATTGGCGATGCCCAACTCGTCGATAAAGGTGGGGGCCCAGGCCAGTGTGGTACCGACCCCACCGGTCAGGCTGATGGAGCCGGACAACAGTCCGGCCTTGGGGTCCATGCCGAAGCCCCCCGCCACCGCCATGCCCAGCAGGTTTTGCAGCACAATAAAACTGGACGCCAGCAGCAACAGGGTGAACAGCGGCCTGCCCCCTTTCACCAACGTAGCAAGCTCTGCGCGCAGGCCAATGCCGGCAAAAAAGTAAAGCAGCAGGGCATCGCGGGCCTCAAGATCAAACTCGATCTGGCGGCCGAAAACGTAATAGAGCACCGCGACGCTGGCGGCGCAGACAAAACCGCCGATGACCGGTTCCGGAATGGAGTACTTACGCAGCAGGCCCGAGCGCTGGGTGAGTGATTTCCCGATAAACAGCAGCAGGATGGCGATGGTAAAGGAAACAAATCCCTCAACGGGCACCAGTATCGGGTCACTTACTGGCATTGTTACCCCCTATCCGATTGATTCGATTGCCTCAGTGTAGGTCAGAGCCAGCGTTTCCAGCGCAACAACCACAATTGCAGCGCCACCACCAGAAGCATGACGCCCACCACGGCCCAGAACGCCCAGGTTTCCCCCTCCCCCGGGATCCCCCCGACGTTGATGCCCAGCAGGCCGGTAAAGAACCCCAACGGCAGGAAGATGGCCGCCACGATGGAGAGCATGTACATGCGGCCGTTCAGCTGTTCCGAGGCCCGCCCCAGCAGCTCCTCCTGAATCACCGAGGCCCGTTCGCGCACCTCATCGATCCCTTCGATGTGCCGGGTCAGGTGGTCCAGCACCTCCCGCAGCCACAGCTGATGCTTGGGCGGGATCCAGGGCTGTCGCTCCGTCGCCAGGCGGCCAAGGGCGTCACGTTGTGGTGCCAGGTAGCGACGCAGGGCAATCACCTGTTGTCGCAGCCCGGTCAGGGCGTTGCGATCCACCTCGGCCTCATCCCGCACCAGGGCCTCCTCCAGATCGTCAATCTGCTCCTCAAAGGTCTCCACCACCGCTTCCAGCGGCAGTACCAAGCCCTGGGCCAGCGCCACCACGCAGGCCATGCTGCCCTTCGGCCCCGTGCCCTTCTCCAGCTGGCGCAGGATCGTGGCGGTGGTTTCCAGCGGCCGACGACGGGCACTCACCACGCGATGTTCAGACAGGTAGAGGCGCAGCGACACCATGTCTTCCGGGTCCGCTTCCGGATTGGGGTTGATGCCCCGCATGGTGACCACGATGCCCTCCTCCATCGGGGTGCAGCGGGGACGGGTGTCCTCCGCCACCAGCGCGGCGGCCGCCAGCGGCGGCAGGCCCGCCTCCTCCAGCAACCAGCGTCGCGCTTCCGGATTGGAAAAATCCACGTGCACCCAGAGCACGCCCTGGTCCGGCTGCCAGGCCACCACCTCCTGCCAGCTCAGCGTCCGTGCGCCGCCCCGGCCATCCAGCAGCAATGCATGGAGCAATCCGGGCAAAGAATCCTTCATGGAGCCTCCTTTATCAGGCAGAAAGGTGGGAGTCATAGGGTCAGCCTGGGCTGGATAAAGTCGAGAAACACCCGAACCCGCTCCGCTAACACACTGTTTTGATAGTACACCGCATTGATGCGTTCCCGCTCGGTTAACGGGCTGACGTGCGCCACCAGCACCCGGACCAGCCGCCCTTCGGCCAGGTCTTTCGCCACCATAAAGTTGGAGAGGCAGGCGATCCCCTGACCCTCAAGCGCCATCTGGCGCAGGATTTCACCGTTGGTGGCGGCCACCGAGGGGCGTATTGGCCCACTGCCCGCCAGCGGCCACAGGTTCAGCCGTGAGGGCGGAACAAATCCCAGCAGGCTGTGCGCGGCCAGATCCGCCGGGGTGGCAAGGGGGCCGGAGCGGGCCAGGTAATCCGGCGACGCCACCATATGCAGGGGGGAGCGACCCAGGGGGCGGGCATGAAGGGTGGAATCGGAGAGCGAACCGATGCGGATCGCCACATCCGTGCGTTTTTCCAGCAGATCGATGATCCCCTCACTGGCGGAGAGCTCAAGGCGGATCTCCGGGTAGGCCTGACGAAACTCCGCCAGCAGCGGCAACAGCTGGTGCTGAATGAATGGGCTGGCCGCGTCCACCCGCAACCGGCCACTGGGACGCCCGGCCACCTGGGCCACCGCCTCCTCGGCCGCCGCCAGCTGACTCAGGCCCTGGCGTACCCCTCTGGCAAAGGCCGCCCCCTCTTCGGTGAGCTCAAGCCGCCGGGTGGTGCGGTTCAGCAGGGTGGTGTCCAGTTGCTGCTCCAACCGGCTGACCGCGCGGGAAATGCGCGCCACCTGCAGGTCCAGCGCCTCCGCAGCGGCAGAGAAGCTGCCGGCGTCCACCACCGCCAGAAAACATTCCAGATCGTCGGATCGTGTCTTCATTGTCATTTGGGCAAAAGTATTTTGCCCAATGTAGCATTTTTGACAAAGGTCGTACCGCCCATAATCGCCGCCATCAATCCCCTTACTGATCGAGGTTTACCATGCCTGTTGCGTTGTTGGCGCTGACCCTGAGCGCCTTTGCCATTGGCACCACCGAGTTTGTGATTGTCGGCCTTATCCCCACCATGGCCGCCGACCTTGGCGTCACCGTTCCCTCCGCTGGCCTGCTGGTCAGCCTTTACGCCCTGGGCGTCGCCATCGGTGCGCCGGTGCTGACCGCGCTCACCGGACGCTGGCGTCGCAAGACCGTTCTGCTGTCGGTGATGGCCCTGTTCGTTCTCGGCAACCTGTTGGCCTGGCAGGCGCCGGGCTACGAGGCCCTGGTGGTCGCCCGGCTGCTGACCGGGCTGGCCCACGGCGTGTTCTTTTCCATCGGTTCCACCGTGGCCACCAGCCTGGTGAGCAAGGAGAAGGAGGCCTCGGCCATCGCCATCATGTTTACCGGCCTCACCGTGGCGCTGGTGACCGGTGTCCCGCTCGGCACCTACATCGGCCAGACCCTGGGCTGGCAGACCACCTTCCTGATCGTGTCCGCTCTGGGCCTGCTGGCGCTGGTCGGCAGTGCCCTGCTGATCCCGGCCAACCTGAAACAACCGCCGGCGGCGCGACTGGCCGACCAGCTCCGGGTGCTCACCCAGCCGCGACTGCTGCTGGTCTACGCCATCACCGCTCTGGGTTACGGCGGCACCTTTATCGCCTTTACCTACCTGGCCCCAATCCTTGAGCAGGTCAGCGGCTTCAGTGCCAGCCTGACCGGCGCCATCCTGCTGGTGTACGGCGTCTCCGTGGCGGTGGGCAACATCTGGGGCGGCAAACTGGCCGATCGCAAAGGCCCGGTCGGTGCGCTGACCGTGATCTTCACCGGCCTGGCGGCGGTGCTGCTGGCCCTCGGCCTGACCGCCTACAGCCCGGTCGGGGCGGTGCTGACGGTGCTGGTCTGGGGCGCGTTTGCCTTTGGCAATGTGCCCGGGCTGCAGGTGTACGTGGTGCAACTGGCGGAGAAACACACACCGAATGCGGTGGACGTGGCCTCCGGCCTCAACATCGCCGCCTTTAACGTCGGCATTGCACTGGGCGCCTGGGGCGGTGGCCTGGTCGTGGCACACCGCGGCCTGATGACCACCCCCTGGATTGGTGCGCTGGTCGTGTTGGCGGCACTGGCCCTGACCCGCTTCAGCGGTTACCTGGATCGCCGCAGTGACGGCCAGCCCTGTCCGGCCTGATGCCACGAAGACGCCCCCTCCCGGGGGCGTTCACCTTGCCCTGTGCGCCCGCAGCTCCCCTGCGGGTGCGGCCGTTGGAGCGCTGTGCGCATTGAGTGCCGAAAATGGCGAATCTGTGTGGGCAAGCGGGTTACACTGGCGTGACTTGCTACCCAGAGCGAAGGCCATGGAACACGCCCAATACCGACAGGCCCGGCTGGCCCGGGATCCCCGCTTTGACGGTCGCTTTTTTGTGGCGGTCCGCACCACCGGGATCTACTGCCGCCCAATCTGCCCCGCGACGCCGCCGAAAGAGGAGAACGTCACCTATTTCGACAGCGCCATCGCGGCGGCCAGTGCCGGTTACCGCCCCTGCCTTCGCTGCCGTCCGGACAGCGCGCCCGGTTCCTGCGCCTGGCGCGGCACCGACACCACTCTGGAGCGGGCCATTCGCCTGATCGATGAGGGCGCCCTGGTGGACGACAGCATCCCGGCGCTGGCCGCGCGCCTGGGGATCTCCCCCCGCTATCTCAACAAGCTGTTTCAGTCCCGGCTCGGCACCAGCGCCAAGCACTATGCCCTCCACCAGCAGCTGATGCTGGCCAAGCACTTGCTGCACGACACCCGCTTGCCGATGGCGGACGTGGCTGCCGCTGCCGGCTTTGGCAGCGTCCGGCGGTTCAACGACTGCTTTGCCCGCGAGCTGCACCTCACCCCCAGCCAGATCCGTCGCGCCAACAACGTTCCACAGGAGGGACTTTCGCTGTTTCTCAGCTACCGTCCCCCGTACGCCTGGGACAGGATGCAGGCGTTTCTGGCGCTGCGGCAGGTGCCGGGACTGGAGTGGGTGGGCGAGGATCATTACGGCCGGACTCTGGTCACCGAGGATGGCACGACAGGGCACTTCACCGCGGTGCACTGCCCCGGACAGCACGGTTTCCGCGTGCAGCTGCAGTTGCAGCAGCCGGTGCCGTTGCTGCCGATCATTCAGCAGATCCGCCGGGTGCTGGACCTGGACGCGGAGATCGCCACCATTGATGACCACCTGTCGCGCCTGCCCGGCCTGTCGGCCCACCTGACGCCGGGACTGCGTCTGCCGGGGATCTGGCGCCCCTTTGAAGCGGGCATCCGCGCCATTCTCGGCCAGCAGATCAGCGTCGCCGCTGCCCGCAATCTGGTGCAGCAACTGGTGCTGGAGTACGGCGAACAGGAGGGGGCACGGCGCCGCTTTCCCACGGCGCAGCGACTGGCTGACGCCTCGCTGGAGACATTGCGCATGCCCGACAGCCGACGCCAGACGCTGCGCCGGTTTGCCGCACACATCGCGACGCATGGTGAGCAGGAGAACCCGGAGCACTGGCTGGCGCTAAAGGGGATTGGCCCCTGGACCGTCGATTACGTCCGCCTCCGTGGCCTGTCGCAACCGGACGTATTTCTGGGCAGCGATCTCGGGGTCAAAAAAGCCCTGGCCCAACGTGGGCTGACCCTGGACCCGACCCTGGCTGCCCCCTGGCGCAGCTACCTGACCTTTCAATTGTGGAGCCTGCTATGAGCGCCCCCTACCAGAGCCTGATGGACACCCCGCTGGGGCCCTTGCTGATCAGCGCCAACGACCAGGCCATTACCGCCGTGGCGTTTACGGATACCCCACCCGCCAAGCCGGTGGAGAACGCCCTGACCCGCGCCGCCAAAGCCCAGTTAGTGGAGTACTTTGCCGGTCAGCGCCACCAGTTTGAACTGCCGCTGGCCCCCGCCGGCACCCCCTTCCGACAGGCGGCCTGGCAGGCATTGTGCGCCATCCCCTACGGGGAAACCCGCTCCTACGCCGAACAGGCGGAACGGATGGGCAATCCTAAGGCAGTTCGGGCGGTGGGGGCCGCCAACGGCGCCAACCCCATCGCCATCGTTATCCCCTGTCATCGGGTGATCGGCAAAAACGGCACCCTGACCGGCTACGCCGGCGGGCTCAACCGCAAAGCCTGGCTGCTGGCGCTGGAGCGGGGCGAGCCAGCGCTCACAGCTTGCCCTGGTTAAACGCCTGCTGGAACGCCAGCACTTTCTGCAAATAGCGCCGTGCTTCCGCCTTGGGATGGCGCTGGGTCAGCGCCCAGTAGACCTGATCCGGCTGCAGCGCGTTGAGGTCCCGCATCGCCCGTTTGCGGTCCCGGTCGAAGGTGGCCAGCACCCCGCCGGTGCCGCCGTTGTAAGCGGAAATCATCGCGTAGTGCAGGGTGGTGGGATGCCGCACCTCCTTCAGGTAGCGGGTTTTCAACAGGTGGAAATAGGCCGCGCCGGTGTCGATGTTGTTGGCGGGATTGAACAGGTAAGACTGGCTCGGCATGCCAGCGCGCCCTTTCACCAGCCGGAACACATCGGCCCCGGCGGTTTTCGGGATCACCTGCATCAGCCCGTAGGCTCCGGCATGGCTGACGGCGTAGGGGTTGAAACTGCTCTCGGTCTTGATGATGGCGTAGAGCAGGTCTTCCGGCAGATCGTAGCGCTGCGCGGCGGCCCGGATCAGCGGCGCGTACTGGTACTCCCGCTGGCTCAGGTGGTTCGCCACCATGTCGATCTCAACATAGTAGGTGCGCTTTCCCGGGCGGGTCTCCTGCTTCAGAGCCGTGGCCAGAAGATGGTCGGCATAGCGGTTTGCCCGCCAGAGCCATTCGATGGGCTGATTGTCCTGGTCCACCACCTGCCCCAGCAGAAACGGTTTGCCTTTCAGCTCCACCCGCTCATCGCTGAACATGTGCACCGAGCTGGGATCCGCCGGCATCAGCAGGGTTTCGACGATCGCCTGCTTCAGCTTCTCACGGGGCTGCACCTCATCCAGGGTGCTGACCCAGATTTTGCCCTCATCGAAGTTGATGTGAGCCCGGGTACGAAAGCCATCGATGTACTTAACGTAATCGTGCTTGCCCGCTTCCAGGTAATCCCCCTCCCCCCATTGCGCCTTCACCTGCGCCGAGAAGTGCTGGATCAGCGCCTCAAACGCCGCTTCATCCTTTGGCGGTGCGCGATGGGAGGCGGATTCCACGGGAGAGGGGGCGGTGCTGCAGGCCACCAGCAGGGAGAGCAGCGCAACAGGAAGCAGTCGGATCAGGCAAGTCATGGTATCGGGCATCTGCGGGCAGCCGGTATGGCCGCCCGATGTTCAATGACGCGCAGTGTACCCGATCCCGCGGCTATCCCATTAAAAAACCAACGGGAAGGCCAACTCGGCGCAAGCGACCGTCGCCTTCCCGGGTAACCCATCAGCCTAGCGGACAGCGGCCCAACGGAAGCTGAACCCCGGGGCGCATCCGTCGCCCATCCCGGCAGGCTGTGATCCCACCAGCAGTTCCCGCTTTACGCTTTTGAGCCGAGCCGCCCCCGCCCTCAGAATCCGGCCCATCTTCACACTCTGGTTGCCGTTGATGCGCCCAATCACTGCCGTTTTCACCCTGTTCCTCTGTGCCCCGGCACTGGCCCGGTATCCCGCCATCCAGCCGGACACCACGCCAGCAAAAAACGTTTCCTACACCGCGCTGACCCTGGATTACGTGGCCGCAGAACAGGCGTTGTGGGGCATCACCCTGGCACCCACCCATTACGACCGGGCCTACCCCGCCTGGGGGTATTACGCCGGCTTTGCCTGGGGGCCCAGTGACCGGCTGGACCTGCCGGACCCGGCGCAGGGTAAGGTGTCGCAGTTTCTCGGGCGTTTCGGCCTCAGCTACGGCCTGACCCGTTCCATCTACCTGTATGGCGGCGCCAGCTATCACCTGACCGAAACCCGCCAGACCAATGGCATCATGCCGCTGTGCGCCGAATGCGGCCCGCTGTGGACCGAAGAGAAAGACTATCGATGGGGAGCGGAACTGGGGCTGCGGGTGAACCTGGGGCAGCATCTCGTGCTCGGCACCGGGTACAACTGGGCCACGGAATCGGCGGTGATCAGCCTGGGGCTGCGTTGAGGGTCAGTTGGCCTGCACCAGCGCCAGCCCCTTGCCCTGCTTGGCCTGGTACATCTGGCGATCGGCGGAGTTGATCAGAGATTCCGCGTCGCTGCCATCCCGGGGGTAACTGGCCAGCCCAATGCTCATGCCCTGGCGCACCTGGCCGCCTTTGGGCAGCCGTACCGGCCGTGACATCGCCTGCTCGATCCGCTGTGCCAGCGCTTCGGCCTGTTCCAGGTCGGTATTTTCCAGCACCACCACAAACTCGTCACCGCCGATGCGGGCCAGCAGGTCCCCGGTCCGCAGACGTCGCTCCAGCCGCTTGGCCACCTGCGCCAGCACCGCGTCCCCGGCGTCGTGGCCGAACCGGTCATTCACCCGCTTAAAATCATCGAGATCGAGGTAGAGCAGGGTCAGGGGGGCGCCACTGCTCTGGCTTCGGCCCAGGGCATCACGACAATGGCTCTGAAAGTGGCGACGGTTGGCCAGCCCGGTCAGGGCGTCGGTGGAGGCAAGGCGCGCCCAGTTGAGTTCCGCCGCTTTCTGCTGGGTGATGTCATTGACGGTGGCCAGGATCAGGGGCTCGCCGCGGGCCTGCCCCGCCAACACCTGAAAATGCCATTGGCACATCAGCTGCTGCCCCTCCCGGGTCTGATTGCGCTGCTCCAGCGACAGATTGTTGCCCGCCTTCAGCAAGCGCGCCAGGGTCCGCCCCAGCGGGCGACGGTCCGACTCGTTGAACAGCAGATCCGCCAGCGGCGTGTTCATCACCTGACCGGCGGGCCAGCCAAACAGTCGCCCTGCCGCCTGGTTCCAGCCCTGGATCCGTCCCGCGGCGTCCAGCACCATCAGCGGGGTGGGCGTGTGGTCCAGCAGTTGCGTCATCATCGCGCCCTGGCGACGGAGCTGAAGATTGCGGCAGCCCACCAGCAGGAGCGCCAGCGCCAGCAAGGGTAAAGCGAGGCTCCAGCCACTGCCGGCGGATTCCGGGGCCACAGCGGCAAACGCCAGCGGCGCTGAAATCATCAGTACCACACCCGCCCACAGGGGCGCTTTGGGTGTAGAGCGGGCCAGCCGAGCGGCAGGGCCCCAGGCCAGATGACACATGGGAGACGTCCTTTTCCGTTAACCGATTTCGCCTTCATTGGCGTTCCTGTTGGAGTAAAACGGTAACAGCAGGAAAACCGGCTCAGCTTTTTTGATCTGCCGCACTTTGCCGTATCATCGTGCCACGGCAATTGCACAGGATACGCCCGCGTGGCCAAGAAACATTTTTACGTCGTCTGGCAAGGGCGCCAGACCGGGATCTTCACCGACTGGCCCAGCACCCAGGCGGCGGTCAGCGGCGTGCCCGGCGCCAAGTACAAGGGCTATGCCACCGAAGCGGAAGCCAAAGCGGCACTGAAGATGGGCTACCAGAAGGCGCTGGCCGCCGCGCCGCGTGCGGCAACCCCCGCCCGCAAGCCCGCCGCGCGTCCCGAGCGGATGCCTTTGCCGGACACCGACTGGGTGATCTACGCCGACGGCGCCTGCGATCCCAACCCAGGGCAGGCCGGGACCGGTCTGGCGCTCTACCGTAACGGTCAGGTCGCCGAGTTGTGGTACGGGCTCTACCACCCCCGGGGCACCAACAACACCGCCGAGCTGCATGGCCTGATCGAGGCGCTGAAGCTGGCCGGTAAAGGCCGTGAGCAGGGGGCGTCCGTCACCGTATTGTGTGACTCCCAGTACGCCATCAACAGCGTCAGCCGGTGGGCTGACGGCTGGGCCGCCAACGGCTGGACCCGCAAGGGTGAGCCAATCAAGAACCTGCCGCTGATCCAGAGCGCCTATGGCTTGTGGCAAACCCTCAAGGACTCCATCACCCTGGCCCATGTCCCCGGCCACGCCGGGATCGAGGGCAACGAGCTGGCAGACCGGATGTCGGTGTACGCCGTCGATCAGAAAGAAACCGGATTTGTTCGCTACCCCGAGCCCCTCGTTCTGGCCGATGTGCTGGCGATGCGCGCCGGTTAAGGTGCCCCGCTTCCCCGGATCCCTTATAATCTGCACAGATTTTTTCCAAGGTTACCCAACTCATGAGTTTCGCCTCACAGGGCTTCTGCCCCGAGATCGTTCAGGCGCTGGCACAGTGCGGTTATCAGAAGATGACCCCGATCCAGCAAAAAGCGATCCCCCTGGCCCGCAAAGGGCATGACATTCTGGCCAACGCCCAGACCGGCACCG
>CAZWED010000062.1:0-13589 GCA_964632645.1 uncultured Ferrimonas sp.
GTGCCCGGAGGCAGCTTGATCTCCTGCACCTGGCGACCGACCACCTTGGAGGTGGTGGGGTCACCGTGTGCCACCGCTTCGATCGCCTCGGCGGCGCCCCGGCGCAGGGAGTACACGTTATTGATGTCGCCCTGACGCACGTGGGTCAGCAGGGCCGAGATGGTCGCCTGCTGTGGTGAAATGGCGATGTCGATGTTGGCGTCCTGCACCAGGTCCACGTAGGCCTCGCGCTGGATCAGCACCATCACCTTTTTCGCGCCCATGCGTTTGGCCAGCAGGGCAGACATGATGTTGGCCTCGTCGTCGTTGGTGACGGCGATAAAGACGTCCACCTGACTGATCTGCTCGTCGTTCAGCAACTCCTGATCGGACGCGTCCCCGTGGAACACCGTGGTGTCCTCCAGGTACTCGGAGAGCTGGCCGGCCCGTTCTGCGTTGCGTTCGATCAGCTTGACCTCGTGGAAAGGCTCCAACGCTTTGGCCAGGCCAAAACCGATGTTGCCCCCCCCGGCGATCATGATGTTGCGGTAGCTGGATTCCAGCTTCTGCATCTCACTCATCACCGCCCGGATGTGCTTGGAATCGGCGACAAAAAACACCTCGTCGTCCGCTTCGATCACCGTGGTGCCCCGGGGCATGATGGGGCGCCCCTGGCGGAAGATGGCCGCCACCCGGGTATCAATATTGGGCATGTGCTCCTTCAGGGCGGCGAGCGCGCTGCCGACCAGAGAGCCCCCGTAGTAGGCCTTTACCGCCACCAGGCTGGCTTTGCCACCGGCAAACTCGAGCACCTGCAAAGCGCCCGGATATTCCACTAACCGACGTATGTAATTGGTCACTAACTGTTCAGGGGCGATCAGCTCGTCGATGAAGAAGCGCCCGCGGCTGTCCGGGTCCGAGCCGCCGCTCTGGAACAGCTCCTCCCGCTTGGAGAGGTAGGCCGGACTGCGGATACGGGCGATCTTGGTGGGGGTGCCGTACAGGGTGTACGCCAGATGGCAGGCCACCATGTTGGTGTCATCGGAATTGGTCACCGCGATCAGCATGTCCGCATCCTCGGCGCCGGCGTCCCTCAACACATGAGGGAAGGCGGCGTGACCGTGCACCACGCGCAGGTCCAGCTTGTCCTGCAGTGCCCGCAGCGCGGTGATGTCGTTGTCGACGATGGTGATGTCGTTGTTTTCCCCGACCAGGTTTTCTGCCAGGGTGCCGCCGACCTGGCCGGCGCCGAGAATGATGATTTTCATGCTGTCTGGGTGGCCCCGTCCTGCCGTTTGATCAAGCGGGCATAGTAGAACCCGTCCCCGCCCTCGGGCGTGGGCAACAGCTGCCAGCCGGGTTGGGTCGCGTCTTCATCCGCCGTAATGGGATCGAGCATAGCATCGGGGGTATTTTGAAGAAACGCTTGGATCTGCTGCACATTTTCGTCAGGAAGTACCGAGCAGGTGGCGTACACCAGGGTGCCCCCGGGTTTCAGCATCTGCCAGCAGGCGTTCAGGATCCGCTTCTGCAGTTCGGCCAGTTGCGCGATGTCCTCATCACGCCGCAGCCATCGGCTGTCCGGATTGCGCCGAATGACGCCGGTGGCGGAACAGGGCGCGTCCAGCAGGATGCGGTCAAACGGTTGTCCGTCCCACCAGCTGGCCGGGTCGGTGCCGTCGCCGCACTTCAGCGTGGCACGCAGACCAAGGCGGTCCAGATTCTGCTGGACCCGGGTCAGTCGCCAGGGGTCCACATCCAGGGCCACCAGCTCCGCCAGTTGCGGTTGCTGCTCAAGAAGGTGGCAGGCTTTGCCACCGGGAGCGGCACAGGCATCAAGCACCCGCTCTCCGGCCTTGGGGTTCAGCAGGCGGCCGCTGATCTGGGCGGAGTGGTCCTGCACCGACACCGCGCCGCTGCTGAAGCCGGGCAGGGTGGTAACGTCACAGGCCCTGGGCAGTCGAATCGCCTCGGGCTCTTCCCCGGCGACCGCTTCAATGCCAGCGTCTTCCAACTGCTTCAGGTAGGCGTCACGGGATTGCTGCAGGGCATTGTTGCGCAGCCACAATGGTGGCGCGGCGTTGTTGGCGTCGAGGATCGCCCGCCACTGTTCCGGGTAGGCGCGTTCCAGCCGCTTGATGAACCAGCCGGGGTGACGATAGTGCAAGGCGGGGAGATCAAACTGTTCCGCCTTCAGGGCGTCCAGATCCCGGGTCAGGCCGCGCAGAATGCCGTTGACCAGGCCGGTCATGCCGGGGGCGCCGATCTCACGACAGGCGTTGACGGACTCCGCCACCACCGCATGGGGCGCCACCCGGGTGTGCTTGAGCTGGTACAACCCGGACAGCAGCAGACCGTGGATGATCCGTTTCTTGCCACTCAGCGGCTTTTGCAGACAGCGGCGCAGCTGGGTATCCAGTTGTGGCAACTGGCGCATCACGCCGTAGGCGATCTCGGCCAGCAGCGCTTTATCGCGGGGATCCTGGAGTTTGCTCTGGGCTTTGGGCAGGGCCTGGGACAGTGACTGGCCCTGGTCAATGACCTGGATCACCACGGAGGCCGCCAGGGCGCGCAGATTCGGTTGGCTCATCTCAGTTGGGTTCCTACCTCAAACCACTCTTTACGGGCATTGAGGATATCCGCCACCGCCATCGCTTTCTTGCCGGGCAGTTGCAGGCTGGTCAGGTTCAGTACGCCCTCGCCGGTGGCGATCTGGATACCGTTTTTGTCGGCCGCCAGGATGGTGCCCGGTGCCGCGTCGTGAGGCTGGGACAGGGGTTCACAGGCCCACAGCTTGATGGTTTGCTCCGCCACCTGGAAGTGGCTGACCGGCCAGGGATTGAAGGCGCGGCATTCGCGCCACAGGGCCAGCGCGGACTTGTTCCAGTCCACTGCCGCTTCCTCTTTGGAGAGCTTCTCGGCGTAGTTGGCCAGGGCGTCGTCCTGCACTTCGGCCACCGCGGTGCCTTCGGCAATCGGCGTCAGGGCATCCAGCAGAGCCTGGGGCCCCAGCGTGGCCAGCTTGGTGTAGAGGGTGGCGGAGGTGTCGCTGTCCTCGATCGGCAGGGACGCCTTGTGCAGCATGGCACCGGTATCCAGGCCCTCGTCCATCTGCATGATGGTGACGCCGGTTTCGCGGTCACCGGCCCAGATGGCGCGCTGGATCGGGGCAGCCCCACGCCAGCGGGGCAGCAGGCTGCCGTGGACGTTGATGCAGCCGAGTCGCGGCATATCCAGAACCGCTTTGGGCAGGATCAGGCCGTAAGCCACCACCACCATCAGGTCGAAATCGATGGCGGCCAGCGCCTGCTGCGCCTCCTCCTTGCGGAGGGATTGCGGCTGGTACACCGGCAGGCCGTGTTCCAGTGCCAGTTGCTTAACCGGGCTGGCGGTCAGTTTCTTACCCCGGCCGGCAGGGCGATCGGGTTGGGTGTAGACCGCCACAACCTGGTGGTGGGAATCGAGCAGTGCCGCCAGATGCTGAGCAGCGAAATCCGGCGTACCGGCAAAAACGATTTTCAGTGCAGTCAATGTGGGTTCCTAAGAAGCGTGTTTGGCTTCAACGCGGGCCTGTTTTTCCAGCTTCTGTTTGATGCGCTGGCGTTTCAGGGGGGAGAGGTAATCCACAAACAGCTTACCCTTGAGGTGATCCATCTCGTGCTGAATGCAGATGGACAGCAGCTCATCCGCCTCGACGGTGAAGGGATTGCCTTCGCGATCCTGGGCTTCAAACACCACGTGCTCGGCCCGCTCAACCTTGGCGTACACGCCCGGTACGGACAGGCAACCCTCTTCGTTGGTGAAGTGGCCTTTCTCCTCGACGATGCGGGGGTTGATGAACACCTTGGGTTCGCTGCGGTCCTCGGAGTGATCCATCACGATCACCTGTACGTGTTCGTCGATCTGAGTCGCCGCCAAACCGATGCCCCGCTCTTCGTACATGGTGTCGAACATGTCGTCCACCAGCTGCTGAAGCGCCGGGCCAAAGTCGGTAACCGGCTCTGCGATGGTGCGCAGGCGCTCATCGGGGAAACGCAGGACTTCTCTTACAGCCATGACTAATCTCATTCATTTATCGAAAAAATTTGACAACAACCTACCTATAATTAGGTTGTTTTGGGGTAATTTTAACCCTTTGCTACTTCCTTTTACAGGTAAGGTAGGTAGCGGGGCTTTATGTAACAAGGATGTCAGATGAGAACTGTAATAATGATGCTGGTAGCGCTGCTTAGCCTGCCATTGGCCGCGGACACCCTGACTCTCAAACCCGGGCATCCGCAAACGTACGTGGTGAAGAAGGGGGACACGCTGTGGGACATCTCTGCGCTGTTCCTCGATGATCCCTGGCGTTGGCCGACCCTGTGGGGCGCCAACCCGCAGATCGCCAACCCGCACCTTATCTACCCCGGAGACCGGCTCAACCTGGTTTACCTGGATGGCCAGCCCCGCCTCGTCCGCAAGGCGGTGAAACGGCTCTCTCCCGAGATGGGCATTCAACAGAAAGGCGGTGCCATTCCGGCCTTACCGCTGTCCATCATCGAACCCTACCTGAGTTTCCAGCAGATCCTGGGGGAAAAGGCCCTGGAGGACACCCCGCAGGTGATTGGCGGAGAGCGCGATGCCACCCGCTACGCCATGGGCGACGTGGTGTTTGTCAATGAACGCCTCACCCTGGGGGAAAAGTACGCGGTTTACCAACTGTCACGCCGCTTTGTCGACCCGGACACTAATGAGTTCCTGGGTCAGGAAGCGCTGATGACGGCCACCGGACGAGTGATTGAGAGTGGCGAGGTGTCCCGTGTGGAGCTGCTCAGCATGCGTCAGGAGGTTAAGCCGGGTCAGAAGGTGATGCCCATCGAGGACGATCTGCTGCTGCCCGCCTACATGATGCCCACCGCCGCGCCGGAAGGGGCGGATGGCCGGGTGATCGCGTCCGATGCCATGGTGCGGGAGATTGGCCCGCTGGAAGTGGCGATCATCAACCGTGGCGAAGCGGATGGTGCCGCTGCCGGTCAGGTCTACGCCATCTTCAAAGAGGGCAGCGAAGTGGTGAAAAACCGCCACGGCGAGTTTGTCGAACCGGAAGATCGCCGCGCCTACGACGAGATGGTGGCGATGATTTCCGACGGGCGCACCATCAAGCAGCCCGAGGTGTACCGCGGCGAGCTGATGCTGTTCAAAACCTATGACCGGGTCAGCCTCGGGCTGATCGTAAACGGTCGTCGTCCGGTGCGGGTGCTTGACCTGCTGGCGCGCCCGGAGCCCATGGTGTTTGGCAGTGGAAAGGAGTGACGACATCGTCCGCTGGCTCGCTCTGGATGCCCTGTCCAGAGTGAGCCTGACCCGCAAACTGGCTCTGTTGGAAGCGATACCCTGGAGCCAGTTCTGGGAGCGGGCGAGGCGGGGCCGGCTCCCCGGTCTGACGGAGGCCCAACACCGGGCCCTGTTGGAGCCGGAGCGGGAACCCATCGACCGCACCCTCAGTTGGCTCAACTCTCACCCCCAGCACCACATCATTCCGCTCACCGATTCTCGCTATCCCCCCCTTCTCAGACATATCCACGATCCCCCCTTATTGCTGTTTGTGGCCGGTTCGCCCGAGTGCTTGCACCTGCCGGCTCTGGCGATGGTGGGCAGCCGCAACGCTTCGCGGGCGGGCCGCCAGATGGCACACCAGTGGGGCCGAACCTTGACGGAACTGGGGTGGATGATGGTCTCCGGTCTGGCGGAGGGGATCGATGCGGCCGCCCATCAGGGCGCGCTGGAAGCGGGGGCGACCGTTGCCGTTGAGGGCTGTGGGCTGGCGTCGGTATATCCCGCGCGGCATCGTGCCCTGGCGCAGCGCATCTTTGAATGTGGGGCCAGGGTGTCGGAGTTCTGGCCCGAGGTGGGGGTGCGGCGCGCTCACTTTCCCCGCCGGAACCGGATCGTCAGTGGACTGAGCCAGGGGGTTATCGTGGTGGAAGCCGGTCTGCGCAGTGGCTCATTGATCACGGCCCGGCTGGCGGCGGAGCAGGGGCGGGAAGTGTTTGCTGTGCCTGGAAATGTTCTCGACCCAAACCGCATGGGATGCCATCAGTTGATCCAACAGGGTGCCAAACTGGCGGCTGATCCGGTCGATATCATTGGGGAACTGCTGCTGTCGATGACAACCCATGCGCTGGAGGCGATGATCAGGCCTGCGACCGCAGACGTAGAAAGTTTGCCTGTCCCGTCGTTGTTAGATAGTGTGGATTACGACGCAACACCGGTAGATGATGTAGTGGCTCGTAGCCAGTTGCCGGTAGATGTTGTGCTTGAGCAACTGACCGAGATGGAACTGGACGGGTGGGTTGCAGCGGTGCCCGGTGGCTATGTTCGGCTGAGGGGGAAATGAAGATGTTCGACATTTTAATGTACCTGTTTGAGACCTATGTACAGAGCGATGTTGAACTTTTGTTCGACCGCGAAGAGTTAACGGATGAACTGAGCCGCGCAGGGTTTCGCTCTGATGAGATTGGCAAAGCCCTGATCTGGATTGAAAAGCTGGCGGCGTTGCAGGACGCCGACCGCCACCCCTACCTGACCGGCGTGGATACCGGCAGCTTCCGCATCTATACCGCCGAGGAAACGGCGCGGCTGGATACGGAGAGTCGGGGCTTCCTGATGTTCCTGGAGCAGATCCAGGTGCTGTCCGCGACCACCCGCGAAATGGTGATCGATCGGGTGATGGAACTGGACGGCGAGCCGCTGTCTCTGGACGACCTCAAGTGGGTGGTGCTGATGGTGCTGTTTAATGCCCCTGGCAACGAGCAGGCCTACAACCAGATGGAAGACCTGATATTTGAAGAGCCCGAGGGGCTGCTTCACTAAAATGAGCAGGGCGCCTAAGGCGCCCTGTTTGTTTTCAGAAGTGCAGATGCCCCTCGGTATTGGCCAGTTGGGGGGGCCGCAGGTAGTCGCGGTAGCCATAGCGGTTCAGCTTGCGGGGGTAGGGGGACGCGTTGGCCTCCTCGGCCAGGGGGCTGGCCGCCCATTCGGTCAGCCACTGTGCAAATCCCGCTTCGTGCGCCCCGGCGGTTTCAGCCAGTGCCTTGGCGTACCCCTCGGCATAATCCCCTTTGAGGGGGTGGGTAATGGCCCGCAGACGCTCGGGATCCTGCTCGGAAAGGTAACGAACCGCCATGTAGCTCCAGCGGTAGGTGCGGTCCAGCCCGTCGTCGTATTCGGTGGCAAAGATGGTCTCCAGCGTCGGCCACTCGGCGGGGGCGGTCTCCTGCAACAGCTTCTGGGCCTGACGGTTGTCGTTGCCCTTGGAGATGTACTCCGCCAAACCTTCCGCCCACCACACCATCTGGCCGGGGAAGTGACCAAAACCGCCGTACTTGATGTAGCGACCGTCCAGATAGTGCACGTACTCGTGATTCAGGTTCCACACGTTGTAGTCCGGCAGCCACCAGCCACGGAACGCGAAGAACCGCGCCTGATTGCCCTCCGCCTGGGGCGTTCCCTCAATGTACATGCCGCCGTTGTCGGTACTGATGTCAAACAGCAGCTGGCCATAGGCGTTGTACTGGCTCCAGTTTTTGAACACCACCACTTCCAGTGCGGTGTTGTGATCGTTCACCACCGGGGTCATGCCGGTGGCCAGCAACTGATGGAAGTGATCCTCCTGTGACGTCAGTCGCTCGCAGCTGAGGGTCAGCTCTTCGGGGCTGAGGTCCTGGGTTCGGATCACCAGGCGGTCAGTGCAGGCGTGGGTGATCGGCAGCACCGTCCCGGCCTCCGGAATGGCACAGAGATCCCCGTAAGTCTGCGTGCACGCCTCCTGGCCCAGGAAGGCGTTGACCAGATAACCCAGAGTAAAGGCGGTTCTGGCTGACGCTCCGTGGCGCTGCAGGTCCTGGCGTGCGATGGCCGCCACCGCCTCGTCCTGGGCCTGGGCGGCTGCCTCATCCAGCAACAACCGTTGGTGCGCCAGCACCCAGTAGGCGTTTTGCAGCGGCCAATCCTGGTCCTGGTAGCGGGCTGCGGGGCTGGCGGCATAGTCGCGCAGGGCTTCGGCCAGCCCGGCGGCGCTCAGGACTTGGCGCAGGGGATGGGTTTCCTCCTTGTGGCGCACCTGATGCATCAACAGTCCCGGTGCACGCAGCAGTTCCCACAACGCGTACTCCTGAGCCAGGGACTCCGGGGGCCGTTCGCCAAACCGCTTAAGCTGGCGGATCAGGTCGGGCAGCAACGCGTCCACGTTCTCCTGCAACCCCTCCTGGCCGTAGTAACGGTACAGGGTGACGGCCCACTGTTCGGCCAGGCGGGGCTCGGCCAGGGCATTCAGAGTGCGCCCCCTGGCCAGCATCGCTTGATGCAGCTGGGCTTGCTGCGCTTCGGTCAGGGTGTCCGGGTCGCCAAAGTAGGAGAAGGCCCGGAGATAATCCAGGGCGGGTTCGGCGTCACCGTGGCTGAGGTTGTCCAGCGCCAGGGGAAGCTGCGCCGGGTCGGGTTGCTGCCAGTTGCTGAGGGTTACGGGAGCGGGCTCGGGCAGGGTACTGCAGGCACCCAGCAGACCGCTGAGCGCCAGGGGGAGAAGTAAACGCATTGTCATTCCCTTGTTTGTTTTTGTATACAATATTCCACTCTGCGACACCAATGCAATCCCGTCCCGATAGCTGGTAAAATCTGTTCAGTTCATTGCGTGTTTGGAAAGGGTTCATGTCCAAGATTGACCAACAGCTGTTCAGCACTCATGAGCATGCATTGGAGCGGGAGTATGGCGTTTGCCCCGAGTGTGGCAGCGAATTGACCGTGCGGCATGGCAAACATGGGCCCTTCCTGGGGTGCCAGAGCTACCCCGCCTGCCAGTACCACCGTCCATTGGTAGAGAAAAGCGCCGTGGAAGCGGAAACGCTGGAGGGCACCGAGTGCCCGCAGTGCGGTGCGCCCCTGGCCCTGAAGTCGGGCCGTTACGGGTTCTACATCGGATGCAGCGCGTTTCCCCAGTGTGATTACATTGCCAAGGATGAACCGGAGCAGGCCTCCAGCGAGGTGACCTGCCCAAGCTGCCGTCACGGCGAGCTGGTCGAGCGCACCAACCGCTTCGGTAAGAAGTTCTACGCCTGCAGCGCTTACCCCAAGTGCAAGTATTTGCTTAACTTTCCGCCGGTTTCGGAACCCTGCCCAGAGTGCGGCTGGCCGGTTCTGGTGGAAAAATCTGTGCGCGGCGAACGACGGCGGATCTGCCCCCAGCGTTCATGCAAATATCAGTCAAAGGCGATATAATCCGCGCGACAATAACAATACTTCTGTGACCTACAACAAGGAAAACCGCCATGAGCACCCCTTTCGTTGCCGTACTGATGGGCTCTGACTCTGATCTGCCTACCATGCAGAGCACCCTGGATGTTCTGAAGGGTTTTGGCATTCGCTACGAAGCCAAAGTGACCTCTGCCCACCGGACGCCCGCTGCCACCCACGCTTACGTGCAAGACGCGGAAGCCCGCGGCTGTAAGGTGTTCATCTGTGCGGCCGGGCTCGCCGCCCACCTGGCCGGTGCCGTTGCCGGCATCACCACCCGTCCGGTGATTGGGGTGCCGATCGACAATGGGCCGCTGCAGGGCCATGACGCGTTGCTCTCCACCGTAATGATGCCTGGCGGGGTGCCGGTTGCGACCGTTGCCATCGGCAGCGCGGGAGCCAAAAACGCCGGTTACCTGGCGGCCCAGATGCTGGCGGTTGGCGATGATGAACTGGCCGCTGCCGTGAAAGCCGAGCGCCAGAAGAGTGCCGAAGCCGTGCAGGCCAAGGACGCGGCCCTGCAGGCCAAACTGGCCGGTTAAGGAGATGTCGGTGAGTCGTATGCTGACAGTCAGAGAGGGCGCCGCCCTCATGGCAAAAGGTGGGGTCGTGGCTTACCCCACCGAAGCGGTATTTGGACTGGGCTGCGACCCGACCAACCAGGAGGCGGTGGCCCGCCTCCTGGCGATTAAACAGCGCCCGGTGGAAAAGGGGCTGATCCTGATCGCCGCCGATTACGGCCAGTTGCTGCCGTACGTTAACGACCGTGCACTGCCTGCCCAACGCCGTGACGCCGTGATGGCGCGCTGGCCCGGGCCGATCACCTGGGTGATGCCCGCCCAGCCCACGGTACCCGACTGGGTGACCGGCCAATTTGATACCCTCGCGGTTCGGGTGACCAATCACTCGATTGCCGCCGATCTCTGTCGCGCCTTTGGTGGTCCCATTGTGTCCACCAGCGCCAACCTGACCGGAGAAGCCCCGACCCGCACCGCAGAAGAAGCGCTGGCGGCCCTTGGGGACCGGATTGACGGTGTGGTGATGGGCGAAGTGGGGGGACGAAAAGACCCCTCCATGATCCTCGATGCGATGACCGAACAGGTCTTCCGCTCCTGATTTTTCCCTGCAAAAGGACTTGATATGGCTCCGGATCCGCACGCGGTAAAACGCTTTCTCCTCGACCTTCAGAACCGCATTTGTGACGCACTCGAACAAGCGGATGGCGAAGGCCGCTTCCAGAAAGATCAGTGGCAGCGCGCGGAAGGGGGCGGTGGCGAGAGCCGGGTGCTTCGGGAAGGCGCCGTGTTTGAACAGGCGGGGGTGAACTTCTCCCACGTCATGGGGGGCCAGATGCCGGCCTCCGCGACGGCGCACCGCCCTGAGCTGGCGGGCCGCCGTTTTGAGGCAATGGGCGTGTCGCTGGTGATCCACCCACGCAACCCCCACATTCCGACCACCCACGCCAACGTCCGCTTCTTTATTGCGGAAAAAGCGGGGGAGGACCCGGTCTGGTGGTTTGGTGGCGGCTTCGACCTGACCCCCTACTACCCGGTGGACGAAGACGTGCGACACTGGCACCAGGTGGCCAAGGCGGTGTGCGAACCCTTTGGTGAGCAGGTATACCCGGAGTACAAAGCCTGGTGTGACCGCTACTTCTATCTAAAGCATCGGGATGAAACCCGTGGCGTGGGCGGGTTGTTCTTCGATGACCTGAACGCCCCGGGATTCGAAAACAGCTTTGCCCTGATGCAGGCGGTGGGGAATGGTTTCCTTGATGCTTACCTGCCCATCGTGGCGCGCCGTAAAGACGATGCCTACGGTGAGCGGGAACGCCAGTTCCAGCTGTACCGACGAGGTCGCTATGTCGAGTTCAACCTGGTGTACGACCGCGGCACCCTGTTCGGGTTGCAGACTGGTGGACGCACCGAGTCGATCCTGATGTCGATGCCTCCGCTGGTGCGCTGGGAATACCAGTACCAACCGGAGGATGGCAGCGCCGAAGCCCGCCTGCATGACTACCTGCGCCCCCGTGACTGGCTAGCCGAGCTCGCTTAACGCGGCTCGCGTACCGGGCATCCCTCCTCGGTATTGCGCATATGATCCGCCAGGGGGATCAGTGCCTCCATCATGGCACGTCTGACCTGGCGGTCCTTCACTTCCGCTTCCAATGCCCGCTTCATGCAGTGCAACCAGAGGTTGCGCTGGCGCTTGTCGATGCGAAAGGGCAGGTGTCTCGCACGCAGCATCGGGTGCCCGTATTTCTGCTCAAACAGCGGCGGGCCACCCAGCCAGCCACTGAGAAACTCGAACAACTTGTCCTCGCTATCGGACAGATCTTGGGGGTGCAACGCCCGCAGGTCATGATAATCCGCGTCGGAGGCCATCAGCTGGTAAAAGCGGTGAGCGACGGCTCTTACAACCGATTCGCCGCCCATCCTGTCATAAGCGGTCTTGGGTTGCTTGCCGGTCAGGTGTCGGCGTATAAGTGACAGCATCAGCAATTCCTACAGCGATCAGGCAGGACCATGGATCAATACGCGGTGTTCGGTCACCCCATCGCCCACAGTCAGTCACCCTTTATTCATCAGACGTTCGCCGGACAAACCGGCCAGCCTCTTCAATATTGCGCCATCCTAGCACCTCTGGACGGCTTCGCCGAAACCGTTCGCGACTTCCGAGAGGCGGGGGGCCGGGGCGCCAACGTCACCCTTCCCTTTAAAGAGGAAGCCGTGGCGTTGTGTGACGAACTGACCGAACGGGCGCGCCTGGCCGGAGCGGTCAACACCCTTCACTGGCTGGACGATGGCCGCTTGCTTGGTGACAACACCGACGGGGCCGGTCTGGTGGCGGACCTGCAACAACAGGGTGTCGACATCAAAGGGGCAAGGATCCTGATCCTCGGGGCAGGTGGCGCGGTGCGTGGGGTCCTGGCTCCTCTGCTGGCTTGCGCGCCCTCGGAACTGGTCATTGCCAACCGAACGGCCGCCCGCGCCAGAGCCCTGGCGCAAGACTTTTCGGCGTTAGGCAGCATCACGGGAGTCGGGCTGGACGAGATCAGCGGCACGTATGACCTGATCATCAACGGCACATCCGCGTCGTTGTCCGGGGCGTTGCCGCCATTGCCCGATGGCAGCCTTAAGCAAGGCGGGATCACCTATGATATGGCTTATGGGGTTGAGGCAACGCCGTTCCAACGGTGGGGAGCGGGGCACGGTGGAAGGCTGAATCTGGCGGGGTTGGGCATGCTGGTTAACCAGGCGGCGGAAAGCTTCGCCCGCTGGCGTGGCGTTCGCCCCGATACGGCACCGGTTAAAGCCGCACTGATGGCCCGGATGGAGGCGAAAGCATGAATCAGCAGATCCTCTTTAATGACCATGTGGAGATCGACTGGGATCAGGGCTGGGCACAGTTTCATGCCATGGTGGCTGGTCAGCGGGTGCCCTGCCTGATCGCGCTGGACTTGCTGGCCAACAAACTGGACACCACGCTCACCAGTGCCGAAGAAGCTGCAGCCGCCTTTGAGCAGCTGCGCTTTGAACTGGAAGCGGAAGCCGAAACCCTGATTGAGGATGAGGCGTATGACGCCCAGGGGCGGATCTGGCTCGGCCATCCGCCCATCTGATTCAGCCTTGTTCTGCCAGGTACTGATCTTTCAGCCGTACATAATGTGCGGCTGACTCTTTCAGGAATGCCTTCTCCTCCGGGGTAAGAGGACGGGCCGCTTTGACCGGGCTGCCAACGTAGAGATAGCCGCTTTCCAATCTCTTCCCGGGCGGCACCAGGGCACCGGCGCCAATGATCACCTCATCTTCG
Organism: uncultured Ferrimonas sp.; assembly: GCA_964632645.1. Lineage (GTDB taxonomy): Bacteria > Pseudomonadota > Gammaproteobacteria > Enterobacterales > Shewanellaceae > Ferrimonas. The sequence continues at coordinate 13,063 of CAZWED010000062.1, forward strand.
ACCACCACGCCATCCAGCACGATGGCGCCCATCCCGACCAATACCCGATCACCAATCACGCAACCGTGCAGCATCGCCTTATGACCCACGGTAACGTCCTCGCCAATGATCAGGGGGAAGCCGTCGGGATGACCATTGCCGGGGCGGGATACGTGAAGCACGCTGCCATCCTGAATGTTGGTGCGGGCACCGATGCGGATAACGTTTACATCGCCGCGGGCGGCAACCAGCGGCCAGATGCTGCTGTCTTGTCCCAGTGTGATGTCGCCATAGAGTACGGCACTGGGTTCAATAAAGACGCCATTGGCCACCTGGGGCAGACGGTTCTGATAGGCATTGAGCGACATAATGGGGCTCCTGAAGTCGAAAATGGTTGTCATTATACCCACTCTTGCTGGCTTTATGCCCAGGCTGGTGGCTTTTAGACCGATCGGGACGTAGCGGCTGAAAAAGCCTTGCGCCCCTGAAATCTCTCCCTATAATGCGCCCTCACGTTGACGGGGAATGACGCCAAGCGGCGGCAGGAA
>CAZWED010000063.1:0-13367 GCA_964632645.1 uncultured Ferrimonas sp.
CGGCCCAGGGGGAGCAACGCCGAGATGGTGGTGCCGTTCGACTCGGATCACCGTCGGCCGCCGGGGCTGAATCTCCGGGGCTGTCACCATTGGATGTAGGTGGAGAGCTTCTGGAAGAAACCCCGTGATCGCACGAAGGGCACGGGTGCCCCATCCAGACTCTCCGAACAGATATTTTGGTTCGGAGCACAATGAACACTCAACTTTCTTCCCCGGTTTCCCTGACGGTTGCCAAGTTTGGCGGAACCTCTGTCGCCGATTACGCGGCCATGGATCGCTGCGCCGACATCGTGCTGGCGGATCCCAGCGTCCGAATCGTCGTGGTGAGCGCCTCCAGCGGCGTCACCAATCTCCTCGTGTCACTCGCCTCAGGCGTCAGTGACAATCAAGAGCGCCTTGCGCTGCTGGGCCACATCGCCGAGATCCAGTACCGGATCCTCGATGCTCTGGGACGCCCCGCTGAAGTGGCGGCCAACCTCGACCTGCTGTTGACCGAGATGGACAAACACAGTGCCCAGTTGGCCCGCCAGCCGGACGATTCCCGCCGGGTCGATGCCCTGCTGGCGTTGGGGGAGCAGTGTTCCTCCCTGCTGTTTGCCGAGCTGCTGCGGCAACGGGGGGAAGCTGCCCGCTGCCGTGATGTCCGTCAGGTGATGCGCACCGACAGCCACCACGGCCGTGCCGAGCCGCAGCGTCAGGCGCTGGCCGAGCTGGCGCAGGCGCACTGGGGCGACGCGCTGAGCGCAGAACGGATCGTTACCCAGGGTTTTATCGGCGCGGACGATGAGGGGCACACCACCACTCTGGGACGGGGTGGCTCGGACTTCAGTGCGGCGCTGCTGGCGGAAGCTCTGGGGGCCGACTGCCTGGCGATCTGGACCGATGTGGACGGGATCTACAGCTGCGATCCCCGCCTGGTCAAAGGGGCGCGTCCCATTGCGGAGCTCTCTTTCGACGAAGCCGCGGAGATGGCCACCTTCGGCGCCAAGGTACTGCACCCGGCCACCATTCTGCCTGCGGTCCGCTCCGGCTGTGCGGTGTTTGTGGGCTGCAGCCGGGAGCCGGAAAAAGGCGGCACCTGGATCCGCTGCCGCACTGAGCTCAGTCCGGTTTACCGGGCGATTGCCCTGCGTCGTAACCAGACCCTGCTGACGGTGCACAGCCTCAACATGCTGCATGCCCAGGGCTTTCTGGCGGAGCTGTTTGCCATTCTGGCCCGTCACCGCATCAGTGTGGACCTGATCACCACCTCCGAGGTGTCGGTGGCGCTGACCCTGGACAGCACCGGTTCCGACAGCGGGGGACGTGAACTCCTGACCTCCGCCCTGCTGGAAGAGCTGAGCGCCATGTGCCGGGTGGAAGTGGAAACCGGTCTGGCCCTGGTGGCGGTGATCGGCAACCGCATCGCCAGCACCGCCGGCGTCGGCAAGCGGGTGTTCGAAGTGATGGAGGGCCACAACGTGCGGATGATCTGCCAGGGGGCCAGCCCGCACAACATGTGCTTTTTGGTGGACGGCAACGAGGTGGATGAGGTGGTGTGCGAACTGCACGACCGGTTGTTGGATACCCCGCAATAACGAGAAAGGGCGCCTTATGGCGCCCTTGCTGCATTCTGGGCCGGGTCCCCGGGTCGTTGATGCCGCCCCGGCATCAGGCAGACCCGGGCGAACAACATCATCAGCCACAGCCAACCCAGCGCCCCTCCCCCTGATTTTCCCGACGGGGTATCGGAAGCCGCATCATCAGCCAGAACCCGGACCGTCAACGGCACGGCGTCGCTGAGCAGGTTGCCGTCGTCGGCTTTTACCGCGAACGTCAGTTCGGTGCTTTGGGTGACGTTCGGGGCAGTGAAGGTCAATGTCGTGTCGCTTACCGACAGGTCGACGTTCGGCCCGCGGGTCTGGTGGACGTGCCAAAGGACGGGATCCCCGTCGGCATCACGGGCGGAAAGGGTAACCGACACCGGTTCGCCGCTCTGTGCCGTGACATCCGGAAGGGCATCGGCCCGGGGGGCATCGTTGACGTTGGTCACGTTGAGGATCAGGGTCTGGCGTTCAAGCACCTGGCCCTGGGCATCGCGGAACTCCAGGCGAAGCCGGTCTTCACCAAAAAAGTCGGGGTTGGGCTGATAGCGCAGCCGGTGGTCGGGTTCCACCGTAACCGTTCCGTGCCGGGGCGGCGCAATCACGCGGATTTCCATCTCTTCCGGTGGCGTCACCGGCAGCAGATGCAGTGCCTCGATGCGGTTGCCGTTCTGGCTGGCGGTCAGGGTCAGGGGCAACGGTGGATTGCTCTGGGACAGGGCGTCCAACGACAGCGTCAGTGGCTGTTCCTCCGGCGTGCTGCCACTGCGTTGGGTCTCACGCTCTGTGCTCGCCAGAATCAGGTTGAAATCGAACTGCAGCTGGCTGGCGGGGTGAATGTCCACCAGCAAGGCGCTGTCCGCCGCCGGCAGGGTTCCCGTGCCGTCAAAGTAGACGCTGTCGCCCAGGCTGCCGGTGCTCTCTTCGGCCCCGATGGTGACGGTGGCGGGAGTGGGCCCCATGGCGTAGTAGCGCATCAGGTTTTGCCCGAGGTTGCTGCCCACCCCCAGCCACACCCCGAAGCTGTAGGTTTCATCGCTGCTGCCATCGAATCGCTGGGCGTTGATCCAGTCCACCACGAGCCAGACTGGCTGGCCGTTGTCGTCTTCCACGGCGTACAGGTGGATCGTTCCTCCCCCCTTGCCGTTGTCGCTTTGGCCGCCATCCCCCTGCAGATCCAGATCGGTCCAGAACGGTGCGATGACGTTGTTGGGGCTGCGGGTGTTGGGCAGTCTGGCGTTCATCCAGGTGTCGTTGGTTCGGGTTTCTCCGGCGGCGACAAAGCCGTTGCTGGAGATGGTCAGTTGTTCATAACGTCGGCCATTGAACTGAAAGGGCAGGCGCGTTCCGTACACCAGCGAGGTTTCATCGCAGCTGCCCAGGCAGTCGAGGCGGTTGGCCTCGGAAGCCAGGCTGGGGTAAGCCGGCACAGTGACGGGTTTGATGGCCACAGAAGGGGGGCTCATGGTACCGGTCCAGTGAATCAGTCCCGCGTCATCGTCGACTTGCATGGTGCCCCGGGCCTGACCTTGGGTATTCAGGGCCACGCTGTCTTTGATCAATTGCAGCGGGCCACCGGCGCGCACCTCCAGGGTGAGGTTGCCGTCGAACCGTTTGTTGATGAAACGGGCGTGATGGGTAGCCGTTTCTCCGGGAACAATGGACGGGTCGTCGCTGTAGATCAGGGCAGTGCTGGCATCGCTGGAGGTGTCGGGCTGAATGGCCAGCGGCAGACGGGCGGGCTGCGGACCCCTGAAGTGCAGCGCGCCGAAATGCCAGCGGGCCTTTTCCGACAAGATGGCGTTGATCGTTACGGTGACCAGCGCGCTCGACCCGGGCGCCAGTTCCAGACGCTCGGGGTGAACACTGACCTCCGCCCCCTTCACTTCCCCTTCCAGGGTCCACTGGGTGGTTTGCTGACTTCGATTGGTCACCGTCACGTTGAACACGCAGATGGTGATGCAGGCGGGATTGGCGTAAGAGGCGCTGTCGAAGGTCAGAATGGCACGGCTGGCGGCTTCAAGATCCAAGCGTCCTGCGCCCACATCAAAGGGGGTGGCCGGGGTTTCGCCATCCTCTTGTTTCAGCGATTGCCACCGCGCGGTCGAGGTGAGGGCGGTTTTAATTTCCAGCGCACTCCAGTCCGGATGCATCGATCTGAGCAGCGCCGCGGCACCGGCCACATGGGGACTGGCCATGGAGGTGCCGGTCAGCATGGTGTAGTGATGGCCCTGGTGGTCGGGATTCTCCGGCGAGATGGCGGAAAAAATATGGGTGCCGGGGGCGGCAATGTCCGGTTTCAGCATCGAGGGGTTGCCGTTGGGGCCGCGGGAGCTGGACAGGGCGGTGTGATCACCCAGCTCCGGAGCCTCCACCCGACGAACGTCGGCCTGTAACGTGGCCAAGAGCGGGGTGGTTTCCGCCATTCGCTTCAACAGGCCCTCGCCGGCGGATTGGCTGATCATGACGGCGGGCAGGGCCACCGATTGTAAGGTCATGATTAATGGCGGGTCTGGGCGATCGTTGTAGACCACCAGGGCCCGAGCCCCCGCCGCCACCGCATGCTGAGCTTTGGTGGAAAAGGGGCACTGGCCGCGCCGGATGAGCGCGATGGCGGCGGCAAAACCGTCGGCCACAAAGGGCTGACAGCCGTTGGCATTGCGTTTGTCGAGGTGTTCCGCGGCGATCAGTGGGGCGCGGATGTCGTGATTCAGCGGACTGGCGGATAACCCTTCCAGAGCGTAAATGTCGGGTTGCGAGTCGACGGCAATGCGATGGGCGAAGAAGCGCCCGTGGGTGGTGTTGGCGACGGTAATGCCGTTGGGGATGCAGCCGGGACAGCCGATCGATTGTGGCGTCGGCCCGGAGTTGCCGGCGGAGTTGACCACCACGATGCCCGCCTGCTCGGCGGCTTCAAACGCTTGCCAGAAGGGGGTAAGCGCCGGATCCATCCCGGCGCTGCCGCCCCATGAGTTGTTGATGACGTCGGCGCCGTCGTTCACCGCATGCTCCAGGGCCTGCAACAGCATGATGTTGGAGCCGGTGGCACGGGTTGGATCGGAGGCGCTGGCATAGAGGGCTTTGTAAACCATCAGTTGGGCGCCGGGGGCGACCCCGGACAGGGTCAGCGTTTCGGCGTGATGGATCAGGCTGACCTCGTTACCGACGGCCGTGCCTGCCACGTGACTGCCATGGCCGTTAAAGCCCAGGGGACTGAGGTGTTCACCGGGCCAGACCGCGAAGGTAGGGGGGATCCAGCGGGCGACGACCAGTTTGTTGTTGCAGAACGAGGGCTGCGTGGTGGCACAGTAATCGTCCACCGGCGTCGGACGTCGGGGCGGAGGAAAACCGTCGCCGGAGAACATGGGATGATGGGGCTGAATGCCGGAGTCGATGATGGCGACCCGCACGCCCTCTCCGGCCCGGCTGCGTTGCCCCAGCCGGGTCCAGAAGACCGGTGCCTCCAGCATGGGCAGCGAGGCGTCCATGTCGGAGCTGTAGAGGCGCTCAGGATACACCGCTTTTACCCCCGGGATGGCCGCCAGCTGCGCCATGGTGGTCTGGTCGCCGGCCACCACGATGCCATGAAACAGGGTGGAGAACCGATCCAGTATCTCGACGCTACGCTGCTGATGGTTGAGCTGCGATTCGAAGCGGCTCACCTCCGCCGCAAGTTGCGCCCGGAAAAGGGCCGTCATTCTGGCGCTGCGCGCCAGGCTCGATGGCGGGGCGCTGACGCGGGAGCGGGCAATAAGGGCGGCCATGGGTTCCGACTCCAACTGCACCAGGTATCGTTGAGGACCGCTGAAAGGGGGTCTGGGAGATTGGCGTAAGGCGGGCTGCCAGTGTTCACGCAGGAACTGTGCGCCGACGAGCGGGGCATCCCTTGGGATCGATTCTGTGGCGGTGAGACTGCTTATCCAACAGGCGCCCGCGATGAGCATGCAGCGGAGAACGTATGACATGTGGAATGTTCCCTGGCTTTGGTGATTCAGACAGGCGTTTCTGGTGTGAAAGCGGTCTGTCCAAAGACGGAGAACCCAGTTGTATCACGAGGCGTCGGATGGCACCGGAGGTGCTGAGTTGGCGTACGTCCGGCAGCTTCTCTTGCCAGAGTGAGTGCGGATTGGAGCGGGAGAGAGTGTGCGTGTGAATTGGGGACCGAAAAGAAAGAAGAGGGCGCCTGACGGCGCCCTCTTAGGGTTTCGCTATGGCGTCGGCTTAGCGACGTCGACGGATCCAGCCCAGCGGGGCCAGCAGCAGGACCAGCCAGCCCAGGCTGCCGCCGTCATTATTGGGGATCGGCGTCACTTCGACGTCAACGGTCACCGGCTCGCTGCTCAGTGTGCCGTCGGAAGCCACGGCGCTGAAGCTCAGGACTTCTGCAGCGGAAACGCTGGGGCCAGTGACGGAGAGCGTGCTGCCTTCCACCGAGAAGCTGGCGGCGCTGCCGGCGGTCTGGGTTACGGTCCAGGTCAGGGCGTCGCCATCCGCATCGTCGGCTGACAGCGGAATGTTCACGGACTTGCCGCTCATCACCGTGGTGTCAGTCAGGGCCTGGGCGACCGGGGCGTCATTGACGTTGGTCACGGTAACGGTGACTTCGGCACTGCCAATCACGGTGCCCGCCTCATCCAGGGCGTCGTAGCCGATGGTGTCTGAGCCGGCGAAGTCGGTGTCCGGAGTGTAGGTCAGGGACAGGTCCTCATTCACCACCACGGTGCCGTTCGCCGGTTCGGCGGAGATGCTCACCGCCGCAGGCACTGCGCCAGCCACTTCAACCAGGTGCAGGGCTTCGATAACGGAACCTTCGTGGGTGCCTTTGAGCGTCAGCGGCAGGGCAACGGTGTCGGTGTCGTTGTCGATAACCACCAGGGTGACGGCCTCTTCCTCAAGGGTTTCGGCGCTGTCGTCCGCGGCCACATCCACCAGGTCAGCACTCAGGGCGAAGTCCATGGCGACGGTGCCACCCGGAACGTTCTGCACCAGTGCGGCTTCCCCGCTCGCCGGTGCGGTGCCCTGGCCGTTGTAGTAGAGCATGTCGCCCACGGCACCGCTGATGTCTTCCGCCCCAATGGTCACGTTACCGGGAATGGCGCCCAGGCTGATGAAGTTCATGACGTTCACCCCCTTGTTGGCGCCAACGCCGAGCCAGACACCAAAGCTGTAGGTGTTGCCTGACGTATCATCCCACAGCTGCGCGTCAATCCAGTCGATGGCAATCCAGCCCAACTGCCCATCGGAGCCGTTCAGGCCGTAGATGTGCATGGTGCCGCCACCGGTATCGTCCGCGGCAGTGCCGGTCAGGTCCAGGTCGGACCAGAACGGGGCGATCAGGTTGTTGGGGGCGGTTTCATCGGGCAGCTGCTGGTTGTTGTAGGAACCGGAGGTGTCTACGTTACCGGCAGCGACAAAACCGTTGTCGGAGATGGTCACCTGACCGTAATCCTGTCCACCAAAAGCGAAGGTGGGCACGTTGTAGACGATGGTGACTTCATCGCATTGACCGGAACAGTCGATCTGGTTGTCCGGCGAAGCGAAACTCGGCAGACCTTGTGCCCCAATGGCGTCCACGGACAGGCTCTGGGTACCCAGGCGGCCCACCCAGCTCAGCCGGCCATTGGCTTCATCAACCTCCATGCCGGTCGCCGTGGCTTCCGTGGTGTTGATGCTGGCGCTGTTCTCGACCATGGTCAGGTTCTCATCCGTCATCAGCGTCAGAGAAACCACACCCTCAAAGCCTTTGTTGGCAAACACGGCGTGATAGGTGCCCTCTTCACCGTACATCAGGGTCGGCTCATCGCCGTAGATGGTGGCCATGGAGGCGTCGGTGGAGACATCCGGGAAGATCGCCAGCGGCAGGTGCGCGTCGGTGTTGCCACTGAACTGCACCTTACCAAAGCGCCAGGCGCCCTTGTCGGCAAAGGTCGGATCGATGGACACGGTGAACTCGGCGGATTCGCCCGCTGCCAGCTCAAGGGTGCTGGGGGACACGGTGACGGCAGCGCCGTCCACCATGGCACTCAGTGCCCAACTGTCGGAGCTGTCACCGCGGTTGGTGACGGTGGCGGAGAAGCGACAGCCGGTGATGCAGGCCGCGTTGGCGTAAGAGGCTTTGTCGAAGGTCAGTACCGCTTCACTGGCCGCGGCCATATCGACCCGGCCGGCGCCCACATCAAAGGGGTCGGCAGCGGTGGCCGCGTCTTCCTTGGTGAGGCCTTCCAGGGTGGCGCTGGAGGTCAGTGCGGTCTTGATCTCAACGGCACTCCAGTCCGGGTGCATCTCGCGCATCAGCGCGGCGGCACCGGCGATGTGCGGGCTGGCCATGGAGGTGCCGCTCAGCAGGGCGTAGGTGGCGCCCTCCTGGCCAGGTTCCTCCGGCGACATGGCCGACAGGATGCTGCTGCCCGGTGCCGCGATGTCCGGCTTCAGGATGTTGGGGTCCCCGTTGGGACCGCGGGAGCTGGAGCTGGCGGTGTTGTCCGCAAACTCCGGATCAATGATGCGGCTGACGTCAGCCGCGATGGTACCACTGACCGGGGTTTCACCGCCCAGCTGCGCCAGAATCGCTTCGCCGCTGGCCTGACTGACCATCACCGCGGGGATGGTGGCGCTGTCCAGTGACATGGTGATGGGCTGGCCGTCGCGGTTGTTGTAGACCACCAGTGCGCTGGCACCGGCGGCTGCGGCGTTGTTGGCTTTGTCGATGAAGCCGCAGGTGCCGCGGCTGATCAGCGCGATGCTGCCGGCAAAGCTGCCATCGGCAAAGGGCGCGCACCCTTCCACGTTTGCAGCGTCCACGTTCGCGCTGGCGACAACCGGGGCGGTGATGTCGTTTTCCAGGCGGGCAGAGGAGGTGCCTTCCACGGACAGGATGCCGCTCAGGCTGCCAACGCTCAGCTCATTGGCAAAAAAGCGCCCATGAGTGGTGTTGGCGACGGTGATCCCGGCTTCAATACAGCCCGGACAACCAATGGTCTTGGGACCGGGGCCGGAGTTACCGGCGGAAGTGGCGATCACCACGCCCGCGGCTTCGGCGGCTTCAAACGCGGCCTTGTAGGGGGAGAAAGCGGGATCCATCCCGGCGCTGCCGCCCCAGGAGTTGTTGATCACGTCGGCGCCGTCGTTGACCGCATGCTCCAGGGCTTCCAGCAGCATGATGTTGGAACCGGAGGCGCGGGTCGGGTCGCTGGCGGTGGCGTACAGGGCTTTGTAGGCCATCAGATAGGCGCCGGGCGCGACACCGGATACGGTCACGTCCTGGCCAAGGAAGTTGATTTCCACCTTGTTCCCGGCTGCGGTGCCGGCCACGTGGGTGCCGTGACCGTCAAAGCCCAGTGGGCTCATGTGCTCGTCTTCCCAGACCGGGAAGGTCGGGGCGGACCAGCGGGCGACGATCAGCTTGTCATTACAGAAGTTGGCGTCGATGGTGGAGCAGTAGTCATCGCTCGGCATCCCTTCGGTGGGCGCGGTAAAGCCCTCACCGGCAAACATCTCATGCTCCGGACGGATACCGGAGTCAATGATGGCCACACGTACCCCGGCGCCGGCGTTGTCGCGGCCACCCAACTGCTCCCAGACAGCCGGAGCGTTGATCAGGTCGAGGGAAGCGTCCATCTCGGTGGTGTAAAGGCGCTCAGGATACACCGCTTTAACCCCGGGCAGGGCAGCCAGTTGGGCCATGCTCAGGTTGCCGCCGGTCACGGCCACGCCGTTAAACAGGGTGGCAAAACGATGGGACACTTTGGCACTGGGCAGGCGGGTGCTTAGGGCGGCACGGAAGCGATCCACCTCAGCATCCAGATGGCGACGATATTGCGCCACGTTGGCGGTATTGAGGTTCAGTTTGTCAGCGCTGGCGCCCTTGGCGGTGGCGCTGAGGCCCGGCAGTTCACCACGATAAGTCGCGATGGGGGCAGACTCGAGTTCAACGATAAAGCGGGACTGGGTGATCGGCGTCACCTGGCGAACGTCCGGTGCCCAGTTTTGGGCCTTGGACTGAAGCTCGAAGCTCATGGCTCCGGGCTGAACGTTGCCGTTAACGCCTGCTGCTGCCGAACCGGCGCTGTACAGCGCGGCAACGACGGCCAGTGCGATTTGTTTATTCATCTTCTTCCTTCCATGTCTTGTTGACTGTCGGACGACCGCTTCCTGTCTGACGCACCATTCTGAGCGAATGGTTGTATGTTTTTTTAACATTCAAATTACATCAAAGCGAGAGCTTTGTTGGCGCAAGGCTAAAGCGTAGTTAGTTCTGCGTAAGCTTGCTCTTACAGTCACTTAAACTTCATGAGTGGAAGGAGGGATCACCGGTTCGTTCAGGGCCGCACCTGACGCTGGATGGGTTGCTGCAGGGAGAGCAGGGTTTCCGTCGACTGGATCTGGGGGATCGCCTGGATCTGATTGACCAGAAGATGGTGGAGGGCGTCGATGCTGCGGGTCTGGATCTTGGTGAAGATGCTGTAGTGTCCGGTGGTGTAATACGCCTCCACCACCTCCGGCAACGCCTGGAGTTTGGCCAGCACCTTGGGGTAATCCCCCGCGGCCTTGAGATTGATGCCGATAAAGCAGCACACCTGGTATCCCAGCGCCTTGGGATCCACCGTGGCCTGGGTGCCGGTAATGATCCCCGCCTGTTTCATCTTTTCGACCCGGACATGAACGGTGCCGGGACTGACCCCGTGACGCTTGGCCAGTTCGGCATAGGGAACCCGCGCATCGGCCTGAAGCGCGGTGATCAGCGCTTTATCCAGATTATCGATTCGGTAGTTCTCGTGCATTTTCTCACCTCGATTTTGACGATCCAAAAATGAAATCGACGTTTCATTATGGAAAAAAATTCAATGCCAGTATTTCTTTGATGATCTATTGATGCTTGGGCTTTTGCAATGAAGAATCCTCTTCACAGTTTTGGTTTTGATGAGGATTCGCCAGCATGAAACGCGCATACATCGAGAAACAGCAAAAGATCGCCCTGATCCGTGACACCTTTGCCCGGGAGCTGAGTGCGCGTCTGAATTTGCTGGAGGTGCAGGCGCCCCTGCTGAGCGAGGTGGGCAGCGGTATCCAGGATGGCCTGTCCGGCAGCGAAAAAGCGGTTGCCGTTAAAGTGAAAACCCTGCCGGAGCGCGAGTTTGAAGTGGTGCATTCGCTGGCCAAATGGAAGCGGGCCACCTTGGGCCGTTATCAGTTTGGCCCGGGTGAGGGGATCCTGGCCCAGATGAAAGCCCTGCGACCGGACGAAGCGATCCTCGGCCCCAAGCACTCGGTGTACGTCGACCAGTGGGACTGGGAGCAGGTGCTGGATCGTGATGAGCGCAGCCTGTCGGCCCTGAAGGCACGGGTGGAAGCGATCTGGGGCGCCCTGAAAGCCACGGAAGCGGCACTGGAAGCAACGCATGGCCGTCCAGCCATGCTGCCGGAACAGGTGACCTTTATGCACGCTGAGACCCTGCGCCAGCACTACCCGACGCTGTCCGCCTCAGAACGGGAGCGCCGGATCTGCCAGGAGCTGGGCGCGGTGTTTCTTATTGGCATCGGTGGCGAGCTGGCGGATGGGCAACCCCACGACATGCGGGCGCCGGATTACGACGACTGGAGCACCGAAACGGAGCTGGGTCGTGGCCTGAACGGTGACCTGCTGGTGTGGAACCCGGTGCTGCAGGACGCGTTCGAGCTCTCCTCCATGGGGATTCGGGTGGACAGCCTGGCGCTGCAACAGCAGATGCGCCTGGCCGGCACCGAGCGCGCCTTGTCACAGCCCTGGCACCAAAGCCTGCTGGCGGGCGAGCTGCCGCAGACCATTGGTGGGGGGATCGGTCAATCCCGTCTGGTGATGTTGCTGCTGGGCGCGGATCACATTGGCCAGGTGCAGTGCGGCGTGTGGGCGGAACCCTGCCCGAGCCGTCTGTAACGGCCCGGCCAGCGGTCAATCAAAGGGAATGGGGGCGGTAAAGCTCAAGGGCGCGCCGGAGTAGGGCTGCTTGATGGTCAGGGTGTGGGCGTGCAGCAGTAACCGATCGGCCGCCTGCAACGCCTCCCCCTCGGCATAGAAGCCATCCCCAAGGATGGGGTGGCCCAGCGCCAGCATGTGAACCCGCAGTTGGTGCGAGCGGCCGGTGATGGGGGTCAGTTCCACCAGGCTGGATTGGGCGTCTTCACTCAGTACCCGGTAGCGGGTCAGGGAGGGCTTGCCGTCGTCAAAACACACTTTCTGCTTGGGACGGTTGGGCCAGTCGCAGATCAGGGGCAGGTCGATCTCCCCTTCGGGCTGGCCGAGATGGCCCCAGACCCGGGCAACGTAACGTTTGCTGGTTTCCCGTTCGCGGAACTGGCGCTTCAGCTCCCGCTCCGCGTTTTTTCGCAGTGCCAGCACCATTACTCCGGAGGTCGCCATGTCCAGCCGGTGCACGTCATAGACGGTGCCGTAGCGCGCCTCAACCCGGGCATAAACGCTGTCGCGGTGCGCCGGATCCCGCCCGGGGACCGACAACAGGCCGCTGGGCTTGTCCACCACCACGATGTCCTTGTCCTCGTACAACACCGTCAGATAGGGCTCCAAGGGCGGCTGGTAGTGAAACTCGGTCATGTTCTGGCTTCGAAAACTGTGGGAAAAATGGGCGCACACATTAGGGGAAGGGGCGCCAGGATGCAAGTCAGAAAAGGGCCCCGCCGGTGGCGTGGATCAGGCAGAAGGTCCAGACCACAAAGGCCAGGGGAAGGTGCACCAGAGCGTAAAAGAGGGCATCCAGCTTGCCCATCGACTGGTCATCGATGATCAGGTAAAGGTGCAGCAGCACGATCACCGGCATGGCGGCATACAGTGGCCACAGCACCAGCGCCGAGCCGGGCAGGATCAGCCGGCCAATCAGGGCAAGCGCCACCATCGCCGCAGTGATCAGCGGCGCGGCGCCGATGCGATAGTGGACCGGGTACCATTGCAGCATCTGTCTCTCCTTGTCAGTCTGCCTTGCGAGCAATCAGTTGGGCCGTCGCCCTGTCAGGGTGACGCCATATTCCTTCACGGTAGTGGATGGTCTCCATGGAAGCAAAGACCGTTTTCAGTTCATTCGGTTCCAACAGAAACGCGGGGTTGTTGGGACGACCGAAGGCGCGGTTGGCGGTGGTAAAGGTTTCATAAACCAACAGCCCGCCCGGGCGCAGGGCATCATAGAGGTGGGGCAGCAGGGGTCGGTGCAGATAGTGAAACACCAGGATGGCATCAAACTTCCGAGGCCCCAGGGGGCGCGCAGTGGCTTCCAGGTCACGTTGCCAGAGCACCCCGTTGAGGCGCTCTTCACTCAGGCGGGCCTGGATGGCGTTCAGCGCTTCCCGATCGCGGTCGGCAAACCACACTGTGTGTCCGCGCCGGGCCAGGGCCAGGCCGTTTCGGCCATACCCGCAGGCCAGATCCAGCACCAGTGAGCCCGGCGTCAGACCGGGTTCGGCCTGAAGCACCAAAGCGGCCGGTTCCTGCCCCTGATGGCTCACCCTTTCATCTCCTTGCCCCGCAACTCGCGACGGTGCCAGACGGAGTAGTGGCGCAGTTGGGAGGGGCCGTGCGCGGTGATCACGGAGAGCAACACGATGATGCTGAACAGCTCGGCCTTCCATTGGGGCAGCGGGACACAGAGGGCCAGCAGCAGAAGCTTCACCAGGGTCAGCACCCCTTTCATCTGGATCAGGTAATAGCGGCTGCGCCACACCTCCCACAGCAGCAGTGCGGTGCCAGAGGCCATGGCCAGGATCCACCAGTCGCGCCACAACGCCATCGGCAGGGCAAAG
>CAZWED010000064.1:0-13181 GCA_964632645.1 uncultured Ferrimonas sp.
TGGCGATCTGCCCCACCGGTGCCATGCACAAGCGGCAGAAGGACGGCATCGTGCGCGTCGATACCGAGCAGTGCATCGGCTGCGAAATGTGCTCAGAGATGTGCCCTTACGACGCCCCGCAGTACGACAAGGCCAAGGGCCACATGACCAAGTGCGACGGCTGCTTCGAGCGCATTGAGATGGGCCGCAAGCCGATCTGTGTCGAATCCTGTCCGATGCGGGCACTGGACTTCGGCCCGATGGATGAGCTGCGGGCCAAGTACCCCAACGCCGTGAAGCCGGACATCGCGCCGCTGCCGAGCAGTGACATCACCCAACCCAGCCTGCTGGTGAACCCCAACCGCCACAGCCGCCCCAGCGGCTCTGAGCAGGGCAAGGTTCTGAACTGGGCCGAAGTCTAAGCCACTGAATGCGGGGGAGCGCCGCTCCCCCTTTGCGACGGAGAGACCCGATGATGGAAGCGGAACAACTGCGCCACTACCAGGCCCAGTGCAATGTGCTCTACCACGCCATCTATTTTGAGCCGAGCGAGGTGATGCCGGACCGGCTGCGTGACGTGGACGTCGCCCGGAGCTGGCCACAAACCGGCGAAGCCAGTGCCCGCGAGACGGGGCTGGCCCTGCTGGCCGACGCGCTGTCCCAAGACAACGCCACCCTGCTGCCGGCACTGAAACGCGACTTCACCGAGCTGTTTATCGGCCCGGTTACCCTTAAGGCGATCCCCTGGGGCAGTCCGTACCTGCACGAAAAGCGGCTGCTCTGTGGCCCGTCAACCCAGGCGCTGGTGCAGTTTTACCAGCACTACGGGATCCTGGTGACCACCCAGCTCAATGAGCCGGTGGACCACATCGGCCTGATGCTGTCCGTGGTGTCCAGCTTACTGGAGCGGGCGGCGGACGCGCCGGAAGGGGGTGACCTCGACGTGCTGCGCGTACTGCTGGCGGAGCACCTGCTGCCCTGGTCGACCCGGTTTTGCGACAAGCTGCTGGAAAACGCCCAGACCCCCTATTACCAGGGGCTTGGTTGGCTTATCCGCAGTGTATTGGAAGGCTTGCGCGCGGATCTCGGGGTTCAGCCCCTGAGCCTGCAACTGTTCCAGTAAACAACGTTCTCATCCCACCCTGCAAAGGTACGAATTCGGCGCTCGCCGACATTCGTTTTCGGCTGACCGGACTACCCCTTCCCGGTCAGCCATTTTTTTATCGCCGCCACATCCGCCTCGATAACCGACGCCAATGATGCCAGGGCATCCGCGGTCGGCTCCGCCCCCTGCTCCATCGCCAGACACTGTTGCGCCACTGCCGACAGGCCCAGCGCCCCCGCGCCCCCTTTCAGTTTGTGCGCCAGCGCGGTGGCCTCATCAATGTCCGCGTGCGCCAGCGCCTTCAGGGTATCGCTCGCATCGGCTTCAAACTGAGTCACCATGGTATCGAGCAGTGTCGTCCCCAGCACCGAACAGTCCTGTTCCAGTTGCGGCCAGTTCACCCGCTCCGTCTCCCGCCCCCGTGTCGGCATGGGCAACAAGGCCACGCCGTTGCCCAACTGGGCGGCCAGCGCGTCCGCCAGGGCCGTCAGCCGCACTGGCTTGCCAACGAAACCGTCAAACCCCGCCGCCAGAAAGTCCTTCACCTGCTCCTCAAACACCTGCGCCGACACCGCCACGCAGGGCAGCGCCGTGTCAAAGTGGCGCTGCTGCAACGCCTTGAGTTCCCCCTGCAGGGCTGTGCCGTCGCCATCCGGCAGGTGGATGTCCACCAGTGCCAGATCGAACGCCTGCTGCCGCGCCGCTTCCCGGGCCGCCTGCGCCGTGGGCACCATCACCGCGTGCTGTCCCAGCTTCTCCAGGAATCCGGCCATCACCATGCGGTTGACCTCGTTGTCCTCGACCACCAGCAACTGAGCCGCCGGCAGGGCTTGTGGCGGGGTGTCCGGCTGCGCCTCCGGCTCGGTTTCCGGCCACGGCAGTTGCAGGGTAAAGGTGCTGCCCCGGCCGGGTTCGCTGCGCAGGGTCAGCTGCCCGCCCATCGCCTCCGCCAGCCGCCGGCTGATGGGCAATCCCAGGCCGGTGCCGCCCCACTGCTCGCCACTGCGGCTTTGCTGAAACGGCTCGAACACCGAGACCTGCCGCTCCGGCTCAATGCCCATGCCGCTGTCCTCCACCGTCAGCACCAGTTGACCGGCGCTGTGGTCAAGCCCGACGCAAACCTCACCCCGTTCGGTGAACTTGATGGCGTTGCCCACCAGGTTCATCAGGATCTGGCGCAGCTTGGCGCGGTCCCCCAGGTAAGCCGAAGCCACCCGGTCTGCCCCGGACAGGCGCAGCGTCAGCCCCTTCTGGGCAGCGCGGGAGGAGAGGGTATCCAACACCTCCCGGGCCACCGCCACCGGCTGCACCGCTTCGGTTACCGTGCGGATGTGGCCGGCTTCGATCTTGGAGTAATCCAGCACGTCGTTCAGCACATCCAGCAGCGCCTCACCGGAGCGGTGGATCACGCCGAGGTAGTGGCGCTGTTGCGCATCCAGCTCGCCGTCCGACATCAGCTCTGCGGTGCCCAGGATGCCGTTCATCGGCGTTCTGATCTCGTGACTCATGGTGGCCAGGAAGGTGGTTTTCGCCCGGCTGGCCGCCTCCGCCTGGGCTTTCGCTTCGGCGGACACCGACAGCTCCTGCGCCAGTCTGGCGTTGGCCTGATTCAGCGCTTCGGTGCGCTCCTCCACCGCCTGCTCCAGTTGCTGGTGCTGGGCCCGCAGGGCCTGCTCTGCCTGGTCCCGCGCGATGGCCGTTGCCCGGAAGGTGTCCACCGCCTCCGCCAGCCGGCTCAACTCGTCGCTGCCGCCCTTTTTCACCGTTACCGAGTGGTCACCGTCGGCGAGCCTGAGCAGCGCCTGAGTGGTGCCATTGAGCCGCACCACCACCTCCCGGTACACCACACGCCACAACACAAACGCCGCCACCAGGGCAGCGACCAGCCCCAGCGCCAGCAAGCCCCAGAGGGCCTGTTGATAACGCTGGTCGATCCCCACCTGCGCTGACGTCAGCCCCTGATTCGCTCGCCGCACCAGCACCGTCACTGCCGCGTTCATCGCTTTGAAGCGGTCGTCCAGATCCACCAGGGCGGCGTCCATGTCCTGAGACAGGGCAAGCTGACGCCGTTTTTCGTCGTACAGCTCGACGCCCTCTTCCAGAGTTTGCCACTGCTCCAGGATCGCCTCCCGCCGCTCGGGGTCCGGCACCTGGGCCATCTGTAAGGGCAGGTACGCCGCCAGCGCGTGGAAATCCGTTACCCTTTCGGCGATCAGCTCCGGGTCGTCCATGTAGGGCAGCAGCACCAGTTGGCGACGCAGCCCGAGGAGGTTGTTTTTCAGTTCGCTCATCCGCCGGATCTGCATCAGATCCTGCTCTATCAGCGCGTCCGCCTGCGGCGCTACCGGCGCGGCGCCGTAAAACCCGACGCTGCGCGCCACCATCGCGGTTTCGGCGTTGGCCAGCTGGCCTTCCACCAGATCCGCCAGCCGGTTCGCTGCCTCGTTAACCCGGGTGAACTGATCGTCGAACGTCTGGTTGAGGGCGATCTGGGATTGTGCCAGCTGATAGAGCTCAACCAGGTTGCGGACCACCTCGTTGTGCAGGTGCTGAAGGGTGCTGCGCTGGCCCGGCTCAATGGTCACCAGCTCCTGAAGACGGCGGTCCAGCGCGCCGTTGGTGCGCTCCAGCTCCCGCCAGGTTCGGGCCAGGGCTTCCCGGTCATTCACCTCCGCCATCAGCCGGCCGTGACTCAGGATGCGGCCCGACAACTCCGCCACCACCCGGGACTGATTCAGGGCGGGTACGGCGTCCTCCACCAGTTGCTGATGGGAGCTGCGAAGCTGAGACAGGCTGACCAGCCCAAGGGCCGCAGCCAGCACCGACAGGCCAGCCAGGATCACGAACGCGATCAGCAGCTTGCCTGCCACC
Source organism: uncultured Ferrimonas sp. (assembly GCA_964632645.1). Classification (GTDB taxonomy): domain Bacteria; phylum Pseudomonadota; class Gammaproteobacteria; order Enterobacterales; family Shewanellaceae; genus Ferrimonas. The sequence goes on from CAZWED010000064.1 coordinate 3,956, forward strand.
GAACGCCAGGGAGAAAAGGAGAAGGAGTTCAAAGGCCGTCTCTAAAGCTCTGGTACACTAGTCCAGTGTACCCAAATTTGAGTCGACTGCCGTGGCACGATTTGCCCTATCCGCCTGGATCTTTTGCGTAAGTTTGAGCTCGCTCCCGCTGTCTGCGGCGCCAGCCAAGCTGTGCGCGCTCTACCCTCACCTCAAGGATTCCTACTGGTTGAGCGTCAATGCGGGGATGGTGGAGCAGGCGCGGGCCCGGGGCGTCATGCTGAAAACCTTTGAAGCGGGGGGCTATGAGCATCAGGCAACCCAGATCGAGCAGTTCCAGAAGTGCCGCGACTGGGGCGCCGACGCGGTGCTGTTGGGCAGCGTCAGTTACGAGTTGCCGACGCTGATCCGCGATGCTTTGGTCGCCCTGCCGGTGCTGGCGCTGGTGAACCAGGTGGAGCCCGATACCGTGGTCAGCACCATCGGCGTGGAGTGGTATGACATGGGCAAGTCAGTGGCCGAATACGTCAATGCCCACTTCGTTGCTCCCACCCATGCCCTGCTGATGCTGGGCCCTGAAGGGCGTGGCGGCAACCAGTTTCTCAGCCAGGGGCTGACCGACCACCTCACCCCCGGCCTGCTGATGGTCGACGCCACCCTGCACGGCAGCAACAGCGTGCCCAGACAACGTCAGTTGCTGGTGGAGTACCTGGACGCGCACCCGGCGCCGGACCTGATCATCGCCGGCGCCATCCCGGCGGAAGTGGCGGTTAACGAATTGCAGGCCCGCGGACTGAAAACCCGGGTGATCAGCACCTATCTCAGCCACGGGGTTTACCGCGCCCTGCTGGGCAACAAGATTGAGATGGCCAACAGTGACCGGATGCGGCTTCAGGGACGGATGGCGGTGGATGCGGCGCTGGCCCATCTGGCGGGCGAGACCCTGCCCGCCCGTCTGGACCCGGGCATCGAGGTGTTGCAACCGCCCCGGGCTCTGGGACGGTTCGAGGAGAGTTTGTCCGATCCGGACTTTCGGCCGGTTTACGAGGTGACGGTGGCGCCGAACAGGTAGCCTTCGCCGTGAACGGTGACGATCAGCTTGGGCAGGCCGTCGCCCTTCTCCATCTTGCTTCGCAGTCGGCGCACCAGCACATCGATGGTGCGATCATCCGGCGCGTCGACCCGATGGGAAACCAGGCTTAACAGGCGTTCCCGGGCGAGCACCTGTTGCGGATAGCGGGCAAAAGCCGCCAGTAACTCGAACTCGGCGGTGGTCAGACGCACCTCCTGCTCGCCCCGGCACAAACGCCGGTTGCCGAGGTTGAGGGTCCAGCCCGCGAAGTGCAGTTCAGTGCCAGCGCCCGCTGACGAGGCCGGTTGCTGCGCCAGGTGGATGCGCCACAGCAGATTCTTGACCCGCACCAGCAACTCCCGCATCTCGACCGGCTTGGTGACGTAATCGTCCGCGCCCATCTCGAGCCCGACGATTTTGTCCACCGCATCGCTGCGACCGGTGACCAGGATGATCCCCACCGTGGAATCGCCACGCAGTTCCCGGGTCAGTTGCAGGCCATCCTCATCGGGCAGATTCACGTCCAGCAGCACCAGGTCAAACTCCCGCTCCGCCATCACGGCCCGCATTTCGGCTCCGCTGGACACGGCGGTTACCTCATAGCCCGCCTGCTGGAAGTAGCCCTGGTGGCGCAACCGGGTCACGCTGTCGTCTTCCACCACCAGAATGCGGCTGCTTGTCAGAGCCATCGTTTCGCCTTATCTGCCTATCTCTGAGCCCGATCTTGAAAAGCTTTGTCGCCGGTTGCAACCAGAATATGGCCTCAGAAGTGATCGCTTGCACAAAACCGCGTCGCCTTGTCGGCCCGGCCACCGGGTGTCACAATGCCCGGACAATAACTGACTGGAGCAAAAAGGATGATCCTGTACGGCATCAAAAGCTGTGATACCGTCCGCAAGGCCCGCAAACATCTGGACGCCAAGGGCTGCCCCCACACTTTCCACGATTTCCGCGAAGAGGGCCTTGAGCCCGCGACGCTGGAGCGCTGGCTCGCCAAGGTGCCCTACACCACGCTGCTGAACACCCGCTCCACCAGCTGGCGCGCCCTGGACGACGCGGATAAGCAGGATCTGGACGCCGACAAGGCCAAAGCGCTGATGCTCGCCAACCCCACTCTGATCAAACGGCCGGTGCTGGAATCCGGTGACGCGCTGATGGTGGGCTTCAAGGCCGCCGACTACGACCAGTGGGTGGCCCGACATGGCTGAGTCACCGGTACTGACTCTGGCCAGGGACCTGATCGCCCGTCCCTCTGTTACCCCCGAAGACGCCGGATGCCAGGCGATGATGGCGGCGTTTCTTGAACGCCTTGGCTTCACCATCGAATCGATGGTGTTTGAGGATACCACCAACCTGTGGGCCCGACGTGGCACCGAGGGGCCGGTGTTCTGCTTTGCCGGCCACACCGATGTGGTTCCCCCCGGCGATCTGGACCAGTGGCACACCCCGCCCTTCGAACCTACGGTGATCGACGGCATCCTGCACGGTCGGGGCGCGGCGGACATGAAAGGCTCCCTGGCGGCGATGCTGGTGGCGGTGGAACGCTTTGTGACCGAACACCCGGACCACCCGGGTTCCATCGCGTTTCTGATCACCTCCGACGAAGAGGGCCCCTTCATCAACGGCACCACCCGGGTGATCGACACTCTGGAAGCGCGCAACGAGAAGATCACCTGGTGCATCGTCGGCGAACCCTCCAGCACCCACAAGCTGGGCGACATCATCAAAAATGGCCGCCGCGGCAGCCTCACCGCCGAAGTGGTGGTCAAGGGGATCCAGGGGCACGTGGCCTACCCTCACCTCGCCGACAACCCGGTGCATAAGGCGGCCCCCGCGCTGGCGGAGCTGTCCGCGATGGAGTGGGACAAGGGCAACGCGTTTTTCCCGCCCACCAGTTTTCAGATCGCCAACATTCACGCCGGAACCGGCGCCCCCAACGTGGTGCCCGGCAGTCTTCATGTCCAGTTCAACTTCCGTTACAGCACCGAAGTCACCGCGGCCGAACTGGAAGCCCGGGTTCACAACATCTTTGACCGTTACGGCCTCGACTACGACATCAAGTGGACCTACAACGGCCAGCCCTTCCTGACTGGCGGTGGCGCCCTGCTGGATGCCACCTGTGAGGCGATTCGGGAGGTCACCGGTTACGACACCGAACCCTCCACCACCGGCGGCACCTCCGACGGCCGCTTTATCGCGCCGACCGGTGCCCAGGTGGTGGAACTCGGCCCCTGCAACGCCACCATCCACAAGATCAACGAATGCGTCAGCGTTCAGGATCTGGACCTGCTGGCGGCGTGCTACGAAAAGGTGCTGGAGAAACTGCTGTGCTGACCCAGGCGCAGATGCTGGGACTGGACGACGGCCACCTGGTGGCCGTCGACGGGCAACGGCTGGAGGCGCGGACAGCGGCAGCCTGGCACGCGCTGGTGGCGGACGCGCGGTCCGCCGGGTTCACTCTGGGGCTGTGCTCCGGCTGGCGCAGCTTCGACCGCCAGCTGGCGATTTTCAATGGCAAGGCCCTGGGCCGTCGGCCCCTCAACAACCGGCAGGGCCAGCCCTGCGATGTGCGGGTGATGAGCGATGCCGACATTCTTGACGCCATCCTCGCCTGGTCGGCGCTGCCCGGCACCTCCCGGCATCACTGGGGGACGGACCTCGACTGGTATGACGCCGGCGCCCTCTCTGCCGACCAGCTGAAACTGGAGCCCTGGGAGTATGAGCCCGGCGGCCCCTGCCATGAATTGAGCCGCTGGCTCAGCGCCCGACTGGCCCACTACGGTTTCTTCCTGCCCTACCGTGAGGCACTGGGGGGCGTGTCCCCCGAACCCTGGCACCTGAGCTTTGCCCCCATCTCGGTGCCGGCACTGGGCCACTTTGATGCCAATGCGCTGGCCGAACAACTGGACGGGGCTGATCTGGCCCTGAAGGAGACGGTGCTGGCCCAGCTGCCCGGATTGATTGAACGCTATTGTCACCGCCTCTCGCTCCCCTGACCCTCTGCCCGCCCTCCCCCGGGGCGGTCAGCCTTGCTCCGCTCCGGTCCGCCTGTTAGCTTGCAACCTCTTGTTCACCCAACCGAAAGAGGCCAAGGATGCGCTTCGCTTACCTGTTTTCTCTGCTGCCCCTGCTGCTGAGCGGCCCCGCCCGCTCACAGGATTTTCAGCTCCATCTCTTTACCCTGGAGCAGGGCGTACCCGGCTCACACACTGCCGTCAGTGACAAGCGGGGCTACAACAACCAGCCAGCGTTCACCGCCGACAGCAGCGGGCTGCTGTTCAGCTCCGACCGGGCAGGTGGCCAGATGGACCTGTTTCGCTTCGACATCGACACCGGTGCCCTCACCAATCTCACCAACACGCCGGATGAGAGCGAGTTCTCCCCCCAGCCGGGCCAGACGCCGGATGAGATCACCTACGTGGTGGAACAGGGCGTGCCGCATCAGAGCGTCTGGCGTCAGCGTGCGGGACAGCCACGACAGCGGGCGGTAAACAGTTATATCCCGGCGGGGTACTACGCCCAGCGACACGGTCAGGGCACCCTGCTTTGGGCCCGCTATGGCTACCACCTCTACTATGAGCCCTGGGGCGAGCAAGCGGACGAGCGCCACTTCGTCAGCGCCGGCGTGGGACGAAGCCTCCATGCCATTCCCGGCACCGACGCGTTCAGTTTTGTTCACAAACAGGTGGACGGCGTCTGGGTGATCAAGCGGTTTGACCCGGCCACTGGCGCCATACGGCCGATTACCGCCATCACGGCGTCGAGTGAAGATTACGCCTGGGACCAACAGGGGCGGATCTGGATGGGTCGGGGCAGTGAGTTATGGCGGTGGGATGAAGCGAAACAGTGGCAACCGATGGCGGATCTCGCCGACGATGGCGTGAACACCATCGGTCGCCTGGCCATCAGCCCGGACGGACGCTACCTGGCCGTCGTCGGGCTGTGACCCTTCACAAGCGCTGGATGTCGAAGATGTCGTCGGTGGCCACCAGCGCTTCAATCTCCTCAAAGGCGAAGTGGAAGTCGGACGAGTCGTCGAAACGGCCCTTTTCTTCATCCTCACGCAGGGCCTTGCGGATGCCGGAACGGTTCTCGAAGGTGTACTGGGAGAGCACCACTTTGACGCCAGTGCTGTTGACCGCCACCACCTTCATCGCTCCGTAAGGGAAATTCGGGTCCACATCTTCGAAGGCGTTGGAAAAGTCCATCAGGTACTGATCCCCCACCTGGGGCTCAGCCGCATACAGGGCGTTTTGCGCGTGGTTCTGCGCTTCCATGTACTGAAAGCCGCCGATCAGCAGGGGCAACAACAGAGCCCAGTACTGTACGGGCACAAAGAACAGGGCATGCCGGTTGGCCTGGGCCCCGTCATCGCCGCGCCGGTTCACCGCCAGGCCGAACACGCCCACGACCAGTGACGCGATGCCAACCGTCAGCCACAAGGGCCAGCCCTCACCGCGGTAAGTGCCCTCGCCGAACACCCCATCCAACCCCACCTGCATCACCACAAACACCAGCACCACAAACACCGGCACCAGCAATCCCGCACCTCGCCAAATGATCATCTTTCCCTGCTCCCTGAATATGATTAATGAATCAAATCAGACGTTAACAGGTTGTTACGTCAGTGGCTACGAGTTACTTAACCAGTTTAAGCAGCGTCTTAAACTGGGGGTGATCACACCGCTCCATCAGTTCAAACAGGGCCATCTCGACGCCCGTGAGCTGCGCCCCCAGGCTGGCCATGCGGTTCAGGCCCAGCTGATGGTTGGCCGGCGTGCGCGAACTGACGGCGTCCGCCACCACCTGCACCTCGTACCCCTTCTCCAGAAGCTGGGCGGCAGACTGGTAGACACAAACATGGCTTTCGATGCCGCACAACAGGATCTGGCGACGGCCAAGGCGTTCCACCTCTGCCATCACTTCGGGGCATTCGCCGGAGCCAAAACTGAGTTTGGAGATGGGAGGCTGATGGGACAGGAGCTCTGCCAGTTCGGGGATGGTGGGGCCCAAACCTTCCGGGTATTGCTCCACCCAGATGATCGGCACGTCCAGAGCCTGAACGCCCTGGATCAGGCAGCGCAGACGCTGCACAAGGGGATCGCTGTCGTGCATGGCGCGGGCAAGCCGCCCCTGCACATCAATCAGCATCAGGGCGGTACGGTCAACGTTCAACATGGGAGCCTCTCCAGATTGGCATGGGGCCCCACTGTGCCATGAACGGATCCGCGACAGGATCAGACTTTGGTCCAGCGGCTCAGGAAGGGTTGCCCGCCGCCGGCATCACGAAAAGCTTTGCCTGGCGGTGACGACGCGCCGCCTGACGATGGTGCTCGGCCCAGAACACGCCGACAACCAGTGCAAGGCACATCAGCGCCAGGGCACTCGGGGCACTGAAGCCACCAAAAGAGGTACGAAGATAGAAGCAGAGTCCAAGGATCGCCATCAAAGGCAGCAGTGCCCGGCTCAGCCACAGCAAAATGGGTTTCATCGGTTTCATCACGATCGGTTTCGGGTCAATCACAAAGTGGACTGATACGCCATTCGACTTTGATCCAGATCAAAACACAGGCTTATATGACCATCAAGCACTCGGACAAATTGATGCTCAATTCAGTGAGATTGCTCAGATTTTGACGATAAAATGCGTTCAATCTGCTGGTGGTATTGACCCAGTCTCGCCTTGTCTGCCTGCAATTGCTCCCGCTGCACCTGCTCCTCCTGGGCGGGCAGGCGCTCGAGCGTGATCAGCGCGTCCTCCAGCGCCTGAGGCAAGGTTTTAAAGTCGTCATCCACCTCTTCGAAGGAAACCACCACCAGAAGCAGATCCTTCAGACGCTGCTCCACCGCATACACCGTTGCTTCGGTTGGCATCCCTATCGCCTCATCATAAGCCGCCAGCAATCGGTTCAATGCGGAATCCACCGCGGCGTCCGAACGCCACTGCTCCGTCTTCTCGTGGGCCCGATCCCGTTTCAGGATGATCAGTACCCAGCTCAGCAGCAACAGGGCCAGCGTGCCGGCAATGATCAGGCCCAGCGTGGTCCAGGAAGAGTCGTTCATGGCGCGTCTCCGTTAAGGGGCGGATATTGTTGGCAGTATAGATGCCAATCGGCGCGCCAGCCTGAACCCCGCCGTCATCAAAACGCCACGCTTCCGTCACACCGCCGCAACCGCAAAACCGGACCATTCACTCATCGACTGAAGACACAACGCTGCGGTTTTCAGCCTCGCACTCCCGCTTTGACCACCCGTTTGGCCCCAATGTGCTGGGGCCTTTTTTTGTCGGTTGCATTTCAATCACTAAGGCAACAACACCCCGTTGCCCATTTGTTGAGCTGACCGACACTTTTGTTACTCCGGCAGCGCCTTGCCTGCTTTTTTTTACCCACTGTTCACTACATAATGGCCCCGTTGTCCCCATCGGATGGAACCGAGTTACCGATGAAAGAAATCGCGTTTCGCTGGATCGACCGCCTGCTGATCCACCTCACCCTCCGGGAAAAGTTTCTCCTGGTCTTCTTTATCCCCCTGTTGACGCTGTTAATGAGCATCGCCGTGATGGCGCACCAGGCCCAGCAGCAAGCCCATGCCCAGCTTGAGGCGCAACTGCGCTGGACAGCGCAACGGTTGGATCAACAGCCGCCGGCGGACGCCGCCCAGTGGTTGGCGGGCACCCCCTTTACCCTGACCGAGGGAAGCCAGGGCCTCCCGCTGGCGTCCGGACAGCGCCTCGCCATGCTGGCCGAGCCCGGCCTGTTTGACCTGTTTACCCCGGGCGTGCTGTTGATGATCGGCCTCGCGGTGCTGCTGTGCGCCATGGTCACCTACTACATCATGACCTTCATCGGCGGCGCCATGTTCACCATGAACCAGGCGCTTAACCGGCTGGCGGACGGAGACCTCACCGCCCGGCTCAACTTCTTCCCGGTGCGGGACGAGTTCAGCCAGATCGCGGTCACCATCGATAAGGTGGCGGAGCGCGAACAGAGCCTGGTCAAAGAGATGAAGCAGGCTGGCGGCCTGATGCAGAGTCTCAGCGCCGAGCTGAGCGACATGAGCCAGAGCTCCCAGTCCCTCTCCCGCGAGCAGGGTGTGCAGCTGGACAGCCTGGTCAGCGCCTCCGAAGAGATGGAGTACTCCATCCGCGAAGTGGCCAGCCACGCCGTTACCTCATCGCAAAACACCCAGGCCGCGGCGTCAGCCGCGCAGGCCGGTCAGAACCAGCTGGCCCAGACCCAGCGCAGCATCAACACCCTGCAAAACGAAGTGGGAGAAGCGGCTCAGGCGGTGACCCTGCTGGAACAGAACATCAACCAGATCAATCAGGTGCTGACCAGCATCAACGCCATCTCGGAGCAGACCAACCTGCTGGCGTTGAACGCCGCCATTGAAGCAGCCCGGGCCGGTGAGCAGGGTCGCGGTTTTGCCGTCGTGGCCGACGAAGTGCGCACCCTGGCAGGACGTACCCAGGAGGCGACCGTCGCCATTCAGGGCATGATGGATACGCTGCAAACTGGCCGCACCCAACTGGTGGACGTGATGGAGCGCACTGTGGACAACGCCACCCAGAGCGGTGACCTGATGGGCAAGGTGGCGGAGCAGATCCAGCAGATCAGCGACCGCAATCAGGAGCTCGCCTTGCGCAGCGCAGAGATCGCCACCGCCGCCGAGCAGCAAAGCGGCGTGGCCAGCACTCTGGTGGCCAACATCGACCAGATCCGCCAGCACGGCAGTGCCATTGGGGAACAAATCCAACAAACCCTTGGCCAGATCGCGCAGCTGAACGGGCAGGCGGACAAACTGGATACCCTGATCAAAGACCTGAAAAGCTGACCGCAGCCTAATTACACAGCAGGTGAGGTTGACAAGCCCCCTGGACCGGGGCTGTCCACTTAGGCGGGGAGATTCACGCTTTGTTGTTTCTCCTCCTACTGCCTCAACGTTCTATCTGGATGTTAGGCTGCACTACCCTGCAATTTTTTATGTTGCAGAAGACGTAGAGGCTCAGAGCCAATTATCTAGCGACATTCCCCTTGAGGATCTTGTGCCTGTACTTGGGTGTCCAAACGATATGATACGGACACCGGTAAAACACATGTGATGCCTGTTCGTATCTGCTCTTGCTAGTAACTCCTTAGTTCGCTGGTAACACACGAAGGCAGTTTCTAGCAT
>CAZWED010000065.1:0-3985 GCA_964632645.1 uncultured Ferrimonas sp.
CGTCTGCGCCTGGTGCTGTTCCATGCCCTGCCCAACGCACTGGCGCCCATGTTCCGCACCCTGAGCCTGCAGATCGGTTCGCTGGCGTCGGCGGCCATCATTGTTGAAGTGATCTTTTCCTGGCCGGGCCTGGGCAGCTGGGTGCTGACCGCCCTGCACCAGGGAGACTTCACCGCACTGCAGGGTGGGATCCTGGTGATCGCCCTGTTCATCATCGCGCTCGGGATCCTGATGGAGATCCTGCAGGCCCTGCTTAACCCCATCAGTCGGAAAGAGATCCATGGCTAGTCCGCAGCTTTACCACGAGGACAAGATCCCCTCACCCTGGCACCTGATCTGGCAGCACTTTGCCAGCCGCCCGACCGCCATGCTGGGATTGTGGTGCCTGACGCTGGTGGTGCTCATCTCCGTGTTCGGGCCCGTTCTGGCCCCCTACGATGCGGAGTTCCAGGCCGCAGAAGCCCTGCTCAAGCCCCCCTCATGGCATGAGGAGGGGTCGGTCGAGTATTTCCTGGGTACCGACGACCTTGGACGGGACATCTTCTCCCGCCTGCTCCACGGGGCCCACCTGACCTTTGGCTACGCCGCCCTTATCGTACTGGTGGCGCTGGGTACCGGCTTTGTGATTGGCGCCCTGTCCGGCATGAGCGAAGGCCTGAAATCCTCGGTGCTGGGCCACCTTCTGGACGCCCTGCTGTCGTTGCCCTCCGTGGTTCTGGCGCTGCTGATCGCCGCCGTTCTCGGGCCGGGATTGGACAACGTGTTCTGGGCGGTGGGGCTGGCCTTGCTGCCGGGCTTTGTCCGGGCCGTACACAATGCGGTGCACGACGAGATGCAGAAAGAGTACGTGATGGCCGCCCGCCTGGACGGTGCCAGCCGCTGGCAGCAGTTTCGCTACGTGATCCTGCCCAACGTGGCCGACGCCATCGTGGTGCAAACCACTTTGGCGTTTTCCAACGCCATACTCGACATCGCCGCACTGGGCTTCCTGTCGCTAGGCGCCCAGGCCCCCTCGGCGGAATGGGGTGCCATGGTCAACCAGGGCCTGGATAATGTACTGAGTGCCCCCTGGACCGTCACCATGCCCGGACTGGCTATCCTGCTGTCCGTGCTGGCCACCAACCTGGTGGGGGACGGCCTGCGGCAGGCCATTGCAGAGGAGCGTGGCTGATGCCCCTGTTGGACATTCGTAACCTGACCATTGAGCTGGACACCCCTCATGGCCGGATGGTGGCGCTGGACCGATTCAGCCTCAAACTGGGCGAAGGTGAAATCCACGGCCTGGTGGGCGAATCCGGCTCCGGCAAAAGTCTGCTGGCCAAGGCGATCCTCGGGATTGGCGACCGACGCACCCACATCCGTGCAGACCGCCTGAACTGGAACGGTCGCAACCTGCTTGAGATGAGCTCCGCCGAGCGACGCGCCCTGATGGGACGTGAAATCGCCATGATTTTCCAGGAGCCCACCTCCTGCCTGGACCCCTCCGCCCGCATCGGTACCCAGTTGCTGGAAGCGATGCCCGAGCCGGAAGGGATACGCTGGTGGTGGCGCAAACGGGCGGCGCGCAAAGCCCACGCCATCCGCTTGCTGCACAAGGTCGGGGTGAAACAGCACTCCAAGATCCTCAAGGCGTTTCCCTGGGAGTTGACGGACGGTCAGGCCCACAAGGTGATGCTGGCCATGGCCCTGGCGCATCAGCCCAAGCTGCTGATTGCCGATGAACCCACCACCGGACTGGAAACCGCCACCCAGGCCCAGATCTACCGTCTGCTGGACAAACTCAACCAGTTGCGCGGCGTGGCGATCCTGCTGATCAGCCATGACCTGGACTCCGTGGCCCGACTGGCCAACAAGATCAGTGTGCTGTACTGCGGCCAGCTGATGGAATCCGGCCGGGCAAAACAGTTGTTGAAAAAACCGATGCACCCCTACACCCAGGCCCTGATCCAGAGCGCCCTGACCACCAGCAGTCACCTGGAGGCAAAGAGCCCGCTTTCGGCGCTGCCCGGCGGCATTCCGCCCATGCACCACCTGCCCGTGGGTTGCCGGCTTGGCCCCCGCTGTCCCTACGCCCGCCGGGAGTGCGTTCAGCCGCCGCGGATCCGCACCCAGATGGGACAGGCGTTCCGTTGCCACTACCCGCTTAACCCGATTCAGAAGGAGCCGCAGGCATGAGTGCATTACTGGAGGTGCGCCAGCTGCACAAGCGCTTCCCTGTGGGCGGTTGGTGGCGTCGTCAGTACCATACGGCGCTGGCCCCCCTGTCGTTCGATCTGGAAGCGGGACAAACCCTGGCATTTGTCGGGGAAGCCGGGTCGGGCCGTACCACCCTGGCCCGTATCCTGACCGGCGCACAAACCCGCACCGGTGGACAAATCCTGTTTGACGGTAAGGAGCTGGAGAGCCGCAACTACCGTCAGCGCAGTCGCCTTATCCGCATGATTTTCCAGGATCCCAGCACCTCAATGAATCCGCGCCTGCGGATTGGCGAGCAACTGGAGGAGCCGCTGATCTTCAACACCGACATGGACGCCGAAGCGCGTCGTGCCGCCGTGGAGGAGAACCTCACCCGGGTGGGCCTGCTGCGTGAACATGCGGATTTCTACCCCCACATGCTGGCCCCGGGGCAACGACAACGCGTGGCCATTGCCCGGGCCCTGATGCTCGAGCCCAAGATCATTGTCGCCGACGAAACCTTTACCGGCCTGGACACCTCCATCCGCGCCCAGTGCATCAATCTTCTGCTGCAACTGCAGCGGGAGCTGGGCCTGGCTTATGTCCTGATGTCCCATGACCTGGGTCTGGTGCGCCATATGGCGGACAGGGTGATTGTCATGAAGTCCGGCCAGGTGGTGGAGGAAGGCCCCACCCGTGAGGTGTTCAATGACCCCCAGCACGAATACACCAAGCGGTTGCTTGAGGAGCAGGTGTTTCGCCTGGACAAATAATCCAGACACAAAAAAAGGGCGCCCAGGCGCCCTTTTTTGATTTTGCGGCAGCTTACCCTTCCAGGGTAATCACGTCGAACGGCACCACCGGGTCCACGTCGGCGTCGTAATCCACACCCTCGAGGCCGAAACCAAACAGGCTGAGGAACTCCTCTTTGTACTCGACGTAGTCGGTCAGTTCTTTCAGGTTCTCGTCCGTCAGTTGCGGCCACAGCGCTTTGCAGTGCGCCTGGATGTGGTCCTGAAGCTCCAGGTCGTCCAGACGCAGACGGTTCTCTTCGTCGGTCTGGGCCGGTGTACCGTCGGCCTTATAGAGACGCTCGTTGAACATGCGGTAGATCTGCTCGATGCAGCCTTCGTGCACGCCCTCTTCACGCATCTTCTTAAACACCATGGCGATGTACAGAGGCATCACCGGAATGGCGGAGGAGGCCTGGGTCACCACCGACTTCAGCACCGCCACGTTGGCGCCACCGCCGACGGCGGCGAGATGGTCGTTCAGGGCCTTGGCGGCGCGATCCAGATCCTTCTTCGCTTCACCCAGGGCACCGTGCCAATAAATCGGCCAGGTGATCTCGGTACCGATGTAGCTGTAGGCCACGGTACGGCAACCCGGTGCCAGTACGCCTGCCTCGGAAAGGGCCTGGATCCACAGTTCCCAGTCCTGGCCACCCATGACGGTCACGGTGTCCTGCACCTCCTGCTCGGTGGCCGGCTCGATGCTGGCTTCGAACAGGGTGTCTTTGTTGGTGTCCACTGCGGTGGCGGTGTAGGTCTGGCCCATCGGTTTCAGGGCAGAGCGAACCAGCTCACCGGTTTCCGGCATCTTACGCACCGGAGACGCCAGGGAGTAGACCACCAGATCCACCTGCCCCAGGTCTTCCTTAATCAGCTCGATCGCCTTTTGCTTGGCCTGGTGAGAGAAGGCGTCACCAGTGATGCTCTTGGCGTACAGGCCTGCCTCGTGAGCGGCCTTGTCGAAGGCGGCAGCGTTATACCAGCCAGCGGTACCCGGCTTCTTTTCGGACGCCGGCTTC
>CAZWED010000065.1:3995-13179 GCA_964632645.1 uncultured Ferrimonas sp.
CACGCCGATGGTGGCGGCACCGCCACCGAAGGCCGACACCACGCGGGAGGCCAGGCCGTAGCCGCTGGAGGAGCCCACCACCAGCACACGCTTGGGCGCGTTGGCGATGGCACCCTGGCTCTGGGTGTAGGCAATTTGATCCCGCACGTTCTTCTCACAACCCACCGGATGGGTGGTTGTGCAGATGAAACCTCGGATTTTCGGCTTGATGATCATGTCATGATTCCCTTAAACCAGCCCCGGGGAAGTGGGACCTCGTTCTATGGCCCGCATGTCGCGGACCGGCAAGATAAAGCTTGAGCGCAAGGTTAACCCAGAACCGGGCCTTTCTTGAAGCCAAAGCAAGGTGATCCGACCTGCCCGGCACCGCTTCACGCCCAAAAAAAACGGCGGCCATCTGGCCGCCGTTTTCTGCTGAAGCCGTTACTGGATCTCTTGCGCTTCGGCGCGGTCCAGGTAGCGGATCTCCGCTTCGGCGCGCAGGCTGTCGATCAGGGCGCGGTAGTCCGCTTCGCCCATCTGCTGGGCCAGGCGGCCTTTCAGCGCCCCCACCAGCTCAGCCGGAGCCGCGCCGTCGCTGACCTTGTCCAGCGCCACCACGGCGATGTCACCGCTGGGCAGACGGAAGTGGCCAAACTCGGCAGCCCCCTGCGGCTTGCTCATGGTGAAGACGGACTGCACCAGAGTCGGGTCGATGTCGGGCTGACCAAAGCGGCCCACGCCGTTGACGGCGATAACGCCTTCCGGCTCGGTGCCGGCTTTCCAGGCCGCTTCAATGGCCGCAGCTTCGCTCATCGCTTTTTCACTGGCCTTGTCAGTGGCCAGCTTTTCGCTGATGCGCTCTCGCACCTCGTCCAGAGACTCGGTACCGGCCGCCTGATGCTCGCTGACACGCAGAACCAGGATGTGACCGTTGTCGATCTGCACCACTTCAGAGTTCATGCCATCCAGCAAGACGGAGTCAGAGAACGCCGCCGCCAGAGCGCGCGGGTTGTCCAGCGGAGCCGGCGCATTGCTGCGGGAGAACAGACCGGTGCGTTTCACTTCACCGCCCACCGCCTGCGCGGTTTCAGTGAGGTTGTCCGGCACCTGGAAGCTCACATCCGCCAGTTGCTGTTGCAGGCCGTAGAACTCGGATTGAGCCTTGTCGGCTTTCAACGTCTCGATGATGCTGGCCTTCACCTCCTCAAAGGGACGCTGGGTGGCCGCTTCAATCTGCTTGGCATGGACAATCTGGAAGCCGTACTCGGTTTTGATCACCTCTGAGGTGCCACCCTGCTCCAACGCGAACAGCGCGTTATCGAACGCCGGGTCCATCTGACCGGGGGTCATCCAGTCCAGCTCACCGCCGTTCTCGGCGGTAAAGGTGTCGTCAGACGCGTCAGCCGCAACGGCAGCAAAAGCTTCACCAGCGCGAACCCGGGCCAGCGCCGCATCGGCGCGCGCCTTGGCATCGTCGCCTTCAAACAGCATGTGCGCCGCCAGACGACGCTCAGGTTGCTGGTAGGCCGCGGTCTGGGCGTCGTAGAACGCTTTCGCTTCTTCGTCGCTCACCTCAACGTCTTTGGCCAGATCGGATACCGCCAGCTCAACGTACTCCACCGCCACCTCTTCCGGTGTGGCAAAGCGGGCCTTGTTGGCTTCGTAGAAGTCGGCAATCTCCTGCTCGCTCACCGCGACACCGTTGCTGTAGTCCGCCTGGGACACCAGCAGGTAACGCAGGTCACGAGTCTGCTGCTGCAGCGCACTCAGGGCCTGGGCTTCCGCGTCAGTGATGAACTCGCTGCCCAGCAGACCCACCATCAGTTGCTGACGGCTCATGTCACGGCGCAGCATATCGCGCAGCTGGACACCGCTCAGGTTGTTCTGGCGCAGCACCGCCTGGTAACGGTCATTGTCGAATTTGCCGTCCACCTGGAACTAGCATGGATACGATGGCCTGCTGGATCTGCGCATCAGAAACGCGCAGTCCCATCGCCAGCACTTTCTGATCGATCAGACGCTCGGCAATCAGGCGGTCCAGCACGCTCTGGCGCAAACCGGCCATATAGGTGGGATCAGCGGCCAGGCTATCAAACATTTCGCCCAGTTGAGCGCGCATCCGAGCCTGCTCGTTCTGGAACGCCTGGTCCAGGTCGTAGCGGGTGATCTCTTCACCGTTGACCTCGGCAGCCAGCATTTCGCTGTTGCCGCCCAGGTAGCTGTATACGCCGGTCAAGGCGAATGACAGGATCACTGCCCCAAGGATGATCTTGGCGGCCACTCCCTGTGAGCCTTCGCGGATCTTTTCTAACATCGACCTTCTCTTAATTCGAATCGGTTTTTGGAATGCTTGGCAGTGTCATAAAAAAAGCGCATCTATGCAAGATGCGCTTCTTATTGCGTGACACCGTAGTCGTCAATTTTTGACCGTTTAGGTCGAACACCTGAAAAAACAGGCTGCGTCTACCGCATCAAACAACAACGCCCAAGCCGTGGCTTGAGCGTTAGTGCGTAAACTCGTTCTTAGTTTACGGCGTCTTTCAGCGCCTTACCGGCTTTGAAGGCAGGGATCTTCGCCGCAGCGATCTTGATTTCCTTGCCAGTCTGCGGGTTGCGGCCAGTACGCTCAGCTCGCTCACGCACTTCGAAAGTACCGAAACCTACCAGAGAGATTTTCTCACCGTCTTTCAGAGAAGTGGTGATCGCATCGATAAAAGAGTCCAGCGCACGGCCAGCAGCCGCTTTAGAAATGTCCGCGCCAGAAGCAATTTGATCGATCAGTTGAGACTTGTTCATATCATCCCCTTGAATGCAATTATTCGCGCCGTCGCCTGTCCATTAAAGCGCGGTCTGCGGAAGTTTTATAGCAAGCTTGAAATGGAAGTTCAAGCGCTATACAGACAGCAAAATCCATTTATTGGATACGGCTCAAACCCAGTCCTGTAGCGGTTTGCAGCAAGGTCTGGGTTGCGTCAGTTCCCTACACTACCACGTATTTTTTCGTTGAAAAGCCCTTTTTAAGCATCTTGGGACAAAAAATGCGCCCATCGGGGCGCATTGAGATATTGAATGCTTATTTTGTGGCTTCGAGCACTTCAAATCCTTCCGGTGGATTCTCCAAAGCCAAGCTCAAGACTTCATCAATCCAGCGGACGGCGCGAATATCCAGATCCGCTTTCACGTTCTCCGGAATCTCTTCCAGATCACGTTCGTTCTCTTTCGGGATAAGTACGCGCTTGATGCCACCGCGGTGGGCCGCCAGTAATTTTTCTTTCAAACCGCCAATCGGCAGTACTTCGCCCCTCAGGGTAATTTCACCGGTCATGGCAACATCGGCACGAACCGGGTTGCCGGTCAGGCTGGATACCAGGGCGGTGCACATGGCGATGCCCGCTGACGGACCGTCCTTCGGGGTTGCCCCTTCCGGCACGTGGACGTGGATGTCCCGCTTCTCATAGAAGTCGGCAGCAACACGCAGTTTCTCTGCACGGGCACGCACCACGGTCACCGCGGCCTGAATCGACTCCTGCATCACATCACCGAGTGAACCGGTGAAAGTCAGCTTACCTTTGCCCGGTACGGCAGTGGTTTCGATGGTCAGCAGATCGCCGCCCACTTCGGTCCACGCCAGTCCGGTCACCTGGCCTACCTGGTTGCTCTCTTCGGCTTTGCCGTAATCAAAGCGCTGAACCCCGAGGAACTCCTTGAGGTTCTCCATGTTCACCACAACGGGTTTGCTCTGCTTACCCAGCAGGATCTGCTTCACGGCCTTGCGGCAGATCTTGGAGATCTCCCGCTCGAGGCTACGCACGCCGGCTTCCCGGGTGTAGTACCGGATGATGCCGATGATGGCGCTCTCCTCCACCTTCAGCTCGTCGTCTTTTACCCCGTTGCGCTTCAGCTGCTTCGGCAGCAGATGCTGCATGGCGATGTTCAGCTTTTCATCTTCGGTGTAACCGGAGAGACGAATCACCTCCATACGGTCCAGCAGCGGACCCGGGATGTTCATGGAGTTGGAGGTGGCGACAAACATCACGTCGGACAGGTCGTAGTCCACTTCCAGGTAATGATCGTTAAAGGCGTTGTTCTGCTCGGGGTCCAGCACTTCCAGCAAGGCGGAGGCCGGGTCGCCGCGCATGTCCGAGCTCATCTTGTCGATCTCATCCAGCAGGAACAGCGGGTTTTTCACGCCCACCTTGGACATCTTCTGGATCAGCTTGCCCGGCATGGAGCCAATGTAGGTACGCCGGTGGCCGCGGATCTCGGCTTCGTCGCGCACCCCGCCCAGTGCCATACGAACGTATTTGCGGCCAGTGGCCTTGGCAATGGATTGGCCCAGGGAGGTTTTGCCCACCCCCGGCGGTCCCACCAGACAGAGGATCGGCCCCTTCAGTTGCTTCACCCGGGCCTGCACCGCGAGGTACTCGAGGATCCGCTCTTTCACCTTGTCCAGGCCAAAGTGGTCGGCATCCAGCACTTCACTGGCCACCGCGAGATCTTTCTTCACCTTGGAGCGCTTGGTCCAGGGCACGCCCACCATCCAGTCGATGTAACTGCGCACCACGGTGGCTTCCGCCGACAAGGGAGACATCATCTTGAGCTTGTTCAGCTCGGCGATGGTTTTCTCTTTGGCTTCCGCAGGCATGCGGGCGTCGTCGATCTTCTTCGACAGCGCTTCAAACTCGTCCGGCGAATCGTCCAGCTCACCCAGCTCTTTCTGGATCGCCTTCATCTGCTCGTTGAGGTAGTACTCGCGCTGGCTCTTTTCCATCTGCTTCTTAACGCGGGTACGGATCTTCTTTTCCACCTGCAGGATGTCGATCTCGGACTCCATGGTGGCCATCAGATACTCAAGCCGCTCACCCACGTCCACCATCTCGATCACCGCCTGCTTGTCAGACAGCTTCAGCGGCATGTGGGCCGCCATGGTGTCCGCCAGACGCGCCGCTTCATCGATGCCGTTCAGCGAGGTCAGGACTTCGGGCGGGATCTTCTTGTTGAGCTTGATGTAGCCTTCGAACTGGCTGATGGCGGTGCGAACCAGCACCTCCTCTTCACGGTCAGGCATCGGCTTGGAGGTGAGGAACTGCGCCTCGGCAACAAAGAAGGGGTCCACTTCGGTCATCTGCTCGATGCGGGCACGCTGGCCGCCCTCGACCAGCACCTTGACGGTGCCATCGGGCAACTTGAGCAGTTGAAGGATGGAAGCGACCGTACCCACCTGATAGATCTCGTCTTCAGTCGGGTCGTCCTGGTCGGCCTCACGCTGGGCCACCAGCAACACCTGCTTCTCCTGTTCCATTGCCGCTTCCAGGCAACGGATTGACTTTTCTCGACCCACAAAGAGAGGGATCACCATGTGGGGATAGACCACCACGTCCCTGAGTGGGAGCACAGGAATGACAACGTGGTCAGAACGCTCTAGGGTCATCGCTCGATTCCGTTTTGCTGCAGGATAAATATGGGAGATATCCAGTATATGGGGCTGGATCCGATGGATTCAATGACAGGGGAATAAAAAAGGGGCCCTACTGGCCCCTTTTTCATCAATCATTTGCCTTACTCGGCGGATGCCGCCTGTGCGTCGCCGTTGTAGATCAGCAGCGGCGCGGTCTCACCCTTGATCACGGACTCGTCCACCACCACTTTTGCCACGTCCTGAACGGAGGGCAAATCGTACATGGTGTCCAGCAGCACGCCTTCAACGATGGAACGCAGACCACGGGCGCCGGTTTTCCGCTCCATCGCTTTGCGGGCAATGGCACGCAGCGCGTCTTCACGGAACTCCAGCTCTACGCCTTCCAGGTCGAACAGCGCACCATACTGCTTGGTCAGTGCGTTCTTCGGCTCCTGAAGGATCTGGATCAGGGCGTCTTCGTCCAGCTCACCGAGTGTCGCGACCACCGGCAGACGACCGATGAACTCGGGGATCAGGCCGTACTTCACCAGATCTTCCGGTTCAACGCGGGCAAAGGTTTCGGTCAGGGACTTACCGTCATCCTTGCTGCGCACTTCGGCGCCAAAACCGATTCCGGTGCCGGTGAAGGCACGCTGTTCGATCACCTTGTCGAGACCGGCAAACGCACCACCACAGATGAACAGGATCTTGGAGGTGTCAACCTGCAGGAACTCCTGCTGCGGATGCTTACGCCCACCCTGGGGCGGTACCGCGGCCACGGTGCCTTCGATCAGCTTCAGCAGCGCCTGCTGTACCCCTTCCCCGGACACGTCGCGGGTGATGGAGGGGTTATCAGACTTGCGGGAGATCTTGTCGATCTCATCGATGTAGACGATGCCGCGCTGGGCCTTTTCCACGTCGTAGTCGCACTTCTGCAGCAGCTTCTGGATGATGTTTTCCACGTCTTCACCCACGTAACCGGCTTCGGTCAGGGTGGTGGCGTCCGCCATGGTGAACGGCACATCCAGCAAGCGGGCCAGGGTTTCAGCCAGCAGGGTTTTACCGGATCCGGTCGGGCCGATCAGCAGAATGTTGCTTTTGCCCAGTTCCACTTCCGCTTCGTCGCCACCGTGGCGAAGACGCTTGTAGTGGTTGTAAACGGCCACGGCCAGCACCTTCTTGGCCTGCTCCTGGCCAATCACGTACTCGTCCAGGTGGGCCCGGATCTCGTGCGGAGTCGGCAAACGGTCGGAAGCACGCTTAGGTGCCAGCTCCTTTACCTCCTCGCGGATGATGTCGTTGCACAGGTCAACGCACTCATCACAAATGTAAACAGAGGGACCCGCGATCAGCTTGCGTACTTCGTGCTGACTCTTTCCGCAGAAAGAGCAGTACAGCAGCTTGCTGTTGTCGCCATCTCCCTTCTTGATATCACTCATCAACGACCTCGTAGTGCTGGTGCGTTACGGTATATAGAGTCTAAGACAGGCTTAATCGCTTTGCTTATTCAGCGGCACGTCGGGTCAATACAGAATCGACCAGCCCGTACTCCACGGAATCCGCAGCGCTCATAAAGTTGTCCCGGTCAGTATCGCGCTCAATCACTTCCAGCGGTTGACCGGTGTGCTCTGCCAGCAACACGTTGAGCTTATGTTTGATGCCCAGGATCTCCTGAGCGTGAATGGCGATGTCAGACGCCTGACCCTGGAAGCCACCCAGAGGCTGGTGGATCATCACCCGGCTGTTGGGCAGACAGTGACGCTTGCCCTTGGCGCCGCCCGCCAGCAGGAACGCGCCCATGCTCGCGGCCTGACCCATGCACACCGTGCTGACATCAGGCTTGATGAACTGCATGGTGTCGTAGATGGACATGCCGGCCGTCACCGAACCCCCGGGGGAGTTGATGTACAGGTAGATGTCCTTATCCGGGTTTTCCGACTCGAGAAACAGCAACTGCGCCACTACCAGATTGGCCATGTGGTCTTCCACCGGACCGGTGAGGAAGATCACCCGCTCCTTGAGAAGGCGGGAATAGATGTCGTAGGAGCGCTCTCCCTTGGCGGTCTGTTCCACCACCATGGGGATAAGCGCGTTCAGGGGAGAATCAAGCAGATGCTGCATAAGTTTTCCGTCTTCCTAACAAAATGGCCCGCATGAGCGAAGCCTCATACGAGCCATTATAAGATTGGCCGAGGCGGCCAAGTCAAATCAACTTCGCTTAGCGTTGTTGATTCATGAACTCATCAAAGTTCACGGCTTTCTCAGTCACTTTCGCTTCAGCAAGGATAGCTTCTACTGCCTGCTCTTCCAGGGCAACGTTGCGCATGTTCTGCATCATTTCCTGGTTGCCTTTGTAGTAGTCCACCACTTCCTGCGGATCTTCGTAGGCGGAGGCCATGGAAGCGATCAGCGCGTCAACGCGCTCTTCGTCCACTTTCAGCTCTTTGCCCTTGATCACTTCGCCCAGCAGCAGGCCAATCTGTACGCGACGCTTGGCTTCGTCCTGGAACAGCTCAGCCGGCAGTTCCGGCATGTTGTTGCCCTGCATGCCACCGAAACGCTGCATCGCCTGCTGACGCAGAACGTTGATTTCGGAGCTGATCAGCGCCTGCGGCATGTCGATGTCGTTGGCCTTAACCAGACCGTCGATCACTTGCTGCTTCACGGCGTTTTTCAGGGCTTGAGCCAGTTCGCGCTCCATGTTCTTCTGAACTTCGGCGCGCAGGGCTTCAACGCCACCTTCGGTGATGCCGAACTTGGCCACGAACTCGTCGTTCAGTTCCGGCAGTACCTGCTCTTCAACGCTGTGCAGCTTGATGGCGAACTGAGCGGCTTTGCCTTTCAGGTTCTCAGCGTGATACTCCTCGGGGAAGTTCACGTCGATGGTGAATTCGTCACCGGCCTTGTGGCCTTTAACGCCTTCTTCGAAGCCCGGGATCATGCGGCCGGAACCGATAACCAGCTCGAAACCTTCGGCTTTGCCGCCTTCGAACTCTTCACCGTCGATGGAGCCGGTGAAATCGATCTTGGCGCGGTCGTTGTCGCCCGCTTCGCGGTCTACGGCTTTGAACTCAGCGTGTTGCTTACGCAGGGTTTCCAGCATGGTGTCCACGTCAGCAGTGGTCACTTCGCAGGTCGGCTTTTCCACTTCGATCGCGTCCAGGCCTTGCACTTCCACTTCCGGGTAAACCTCGAAAATGGCGGCGAATTCCAGGTCAGCACCCTCTTCGTTTTTCAGAGGCTCGAACTTCGGCATGCCAGCCGGGTTGATCTTCTGCTCAACGATGGCCTGGAAGAAGCTCTGCTGCATCACGTCACCCATCACCTGGGCACGGATGGAGGCACCGAAGCGCTTCTTGAATACAGAAACCGGCACTTTGCCAGGGCGGAAGCCATCCAGACGTACACGCTTGGCTTCTTTCTTCATCTCTTCCAGCACCTTGGGCTCAAAGTCGGCAGCCGCAATGGTGATGGTCATGCGGCGTTCCAGGCCCTGGGTGGTTTCAACGGAAACTTGCATTTCGTTACCTCAAGTACTCGATATTCTTGTTCAAACCAGCGGTTCGTCCACTGGCAAAAAATCCGGCCTCAGCCGCTCTGATTCGAGCGCCACTGAGGAAAAGTCGGCGTCCACGCCGGGATCAAGACGCGCCATTATAGCGACAGCACCCAATGGAGTCGAGATTCAGCTGGAGAGAGAATAAGCAATGAAAAAAGGGGAGACGTGATGAACGTCTCCCCTTTCGAAGGGTGGGGTGGCTGACGGGACTTGAACCCGCGACAACCGGAATCACAATCCGGGAC
>CAZWED010000066.1:0-13133 GCA_964632645.1 uncultured Ferrimonas sp.
TGTCAGGTGCCGATCGGTGCCTACTCCGTGATCGAGGGTGACACCCTGTGGCTGCGTGGCCTGGTGGGTGACCCGGACGGCAGTGCCATCATTCAGGACGAACTGCGTGGTCCGGTGGCGGACGCTGAGCAACTGGGCATCGAGCTGGCGAAGCGCCTGCTTGACCAGGGCGCCGGCGAGATCCTCAAGCGGGTGTACGGAGACGCCTGATGCACCTGCTGCTGACCCGTCCCGACGGGCGCAATGCGCCGCTGGCCAAACGGCTGGCGGCGTTGGGGGTGCGCACCAGCAGCGCCCCCATGGTCACCCTGATCGACAACCCAATCGCCGGCCCCAGCCCTCTCGACAGTGTGGATGGGGCTTTTTTTGTGTCGCCGACGGCGGTGGCTTACGCGGATAAGCTGCTTCAGGGAGTCTGGCCTGACATCGCCTATTTTGCCGTGGGCGGCGGCACCGCTGCCGCCATGCGTCGATGCGGGATTGAGCCCTACTGTCCTCCGTTTGGCGAAGAAACGACAGAAGGGGTGCTGGCCCTGCCCCAGTGGCAAACGCTGCCGGGCAAACGTATCGCGATCGTTCGCGGAGTCGGCGGCCGGGAAGCCATGGCGGCGGCCCTGCGTGCGGACGGTTACCAGGTTCAGTTCTGGGAGCTTTACCGCCGGGAGTGCCCGGATTGGTCGGCAGAGGCGGTGCAAAGCTGGCGTCAAAACGGGGTAGACGTCATACTGGCTACCAGCGGCGGAATCCTTGAAAACCTCTTTGCAGTAACGCCTTTATCGGATCATCCCTGGTTGCAGCAGTGTCTGTGGTTAGTGCCGGTGGAGCGAGTGGCTGAGCTGGCGCGGCGGCGCGGCTGTCAGCGGATCCAGATAATGGGCGGAGCCGGGGATGACGCCATTGTCCGCTGCCTAGGAAGTATGAATCACTATGGAGAAGACCCCGAAGGATCCGAGGGATCCCCAGGCCCGTCCTGACGATCAGGTAGAGACCCCGGCGACTGAGCCGGTTTCAGCGTCGCCGTCTCCGGACGAGTCTGAACGCCCTTCCGATTCGGCCCCCACCCCATCGGCCGAATCGACCGCTTCGCAACCGCAACCGGAAGCGCCCGTGCCCCCACGCCCGGCGCCGTCTGCCGACGCCCTGTCAGAACACACTCCCGAGCCACAATCTGAAGCGCAACCTGAGCCGGAAACCGATACGGACCCCCGGCCTGCTGCCGTTGCGTCCCCTGCTCCGGCGGGTCATGGCGGGCTGTATGTCGGCCTGCTGGCCCTGGTGGTGGCGATTGGCGCGGCGGTCTTTGTTGGCTGGCAATGGCAGCAGGAGCAGCAGTTGCGCCAGGACAATGCGCTGTTGCTGGGACAGCTTCAGGAGCTGAAGCAGGCGATGGCCCAGCGCAGCGACGCGCTGGAGCGTCGTATCGAGCGGGGCGAGTCGGCACAGAGCGATCACCAGATGGCCCTGATGTCACTGCGTGAGCAGCAGCTGGAAGCGCAGCGCCGGGCAGCGCAGCGTCAGCCCAGTGACTGGATGCTGGCGGAAGCCGACTATCTGGTGCGCATGGCATCCCGCAAGCTCTGGCTGGAACAGGATACGGACACTGCCCTGGCGCTGTTGCAGGACGCCGATAACCGGTTGCAGACCCTCGGCCAGGACGACCTGCTGCCCCTGCGCCAGGCCCTGGCGGACGACATGGCCACCCTGACCGCGCTGCCGCGGGTTGACCGTGCCGGTCTCTCTCTGGCGATGGAATCCCTGATCAAGCGGATCGACGCCCTGCCGCTGAATACCGTGACCCTGCCCGACCCGGTGGAATCCGCCCAGCGGGGCGAGCCCTCCACCACGGTCAGTGACTGGCGCACCAATCTGGCGAAGAGCTGGCACGCCCTGACCGATGACTTCATCACGGTGCGGCGTCGACAGGGGGCGGTGCAGCCGCTGCTGGCACCCGAGCAGGAGTGGTACCTGAGGGAGCACCTCAAGGGCAAGCTGATGCAGGCGCAGTTGGCGCTGTACCAGGGCCACACCGAGGCCTTCCGGGAGGCCCTGACCACCGCCAGACTGTGGATCAGCGACTACTTCAATCTGGACGACGCGGGCGTACAGGGGGCCCTGGCGCAGCTGGACCAATGGGCGGACACCCAGATTGGGCTGGCCACCCCCATCCGCTTTACCGTTGCCGATCCCCTGGCCGAACGGGTGTCTGAACGCCTGGGCCGTCGTGCGGGAGAGGCGCAATGATCCGGATTCTGTTCTATGCCGTGCTGGTGTTGGCCGGCTTGCTGGCGGGACCGACGCTGGTGGCGAACAAGGGATACGTGCTGGTTGCCATTGGTGAGTACACGGTGGAAACCTCGGTGGTGGGGGCGGTACTGGTGTTGCTGGTGGCGTTTGGCCTGCTGCAACTGCTTGAATACCTGGTGGTCAAGCTGATCAACCTGACCGGCTTTACCCTCTCCTCGCCCCAACGCTGGCGCCGCAAGCGTTCCCGCAAGCACACTCTGCAGGGGGCACTGGCCCTGGCGCAGCAGGACTGGGAAGCCGCGGAACGGTCGATGTCGCTGGGCGCCAAGGCGGGGGAATACCCGGTCATCAACCTCCTGGCCGCGGCGCGCGCCGCGCACCACCGCGGTGACCCGGAGGCCTGCGAGCGTCATCTGGCGGAAGCGGAGAAGCTGCCTGGCGCCGATAAGGCGGTGAAAGTGACCCGCCTGCGCTACCAGATTGACGATGGCGATCTGGCGCTGGCCCGACAAGGGCTGGAGGCGCTGGATCCCAAGGTGCGTCAGCAACCCCAGGTACTGAAACTGGCGCTGGACCTCTACCGCCGGCAACAGGACTGGGATGCCCTGGCCCGCTTACTGCCCGCCCTGACCCGCCACAATGTGCTGTCGGAAGCGGAGCTGGCGGCGTTGCCGGAGGAGATCGAAGTGGCGTGCCTGTCACAGTGTCCGGATCGGGAGGCGCTGGAGCAGCGCTGGCAAGGGTTGTCACGTCGCCTGAAACGGTCCGATGCGGTGTTGGTGGCGTACGTCGAAGGGCTGGCGCGTTTTGGCGAGATGGCACAGGGACGCAAGCTGCTGCTGGAGCGTCTGGATAAGGTCGCCCCCCAGCCTGAGCTGCTGGCCCCGCTGCCTGCTCTGTCAAAAGACGCGGCGGAATCGGTCACTCACATCCTGGAGCGCAAGTACCCTGACTCCGAGGCCCTGGCGCTGGTTGAGTGCTACGCCGCGCTGGCGGAACAGGATCGGGCCTGGCGACGGGCCAAGGCGTGGCGCCAGAAAGCGGTGGAGCAGGCGCCCACCGTTGCCCGCTATCGCGCTTTGGCGCAGGTGCAGGAGCAGCTGGGCGAACGCGAAGGGGCGCTGCACAGCTACCGTCAGTTACTGAGCCTGAGTTAAGTCTCTGGCCGCCTGTTTCCGAGCCCGGCGTTTCTGCCGGGCTTTTTTGATCCCATCGAAGGAGAGCAGCAGCAGGGCCGACCAGATAAACCCGAAGGTCAGCAGTTGCGGCGCGGACAGGGTTTCCCCGAACAGCGTCAGGGCCATCACGAACATGATGCTGGGGCCGATGTATTGCAGCATGCCCAGCAGGTAGAGGGGGATGCGGATGGCGGCGGCGGAAAACGCCAGCAGGGGCAGGGTCGTGACAATGCCGGCCGCCACCAGCAGCAGGTTGAGGCTGAGGGGGTTGCTGCCGAAATCCGAGGTGGGGGTATCCAGCCAGGCCCAGTACACCAGCGCCAGGGGCAGCAGGATCGCGGTTTCCACCAGTAAACCGGTACTCGCCTGCAGATTGATCTGTTTTCGCAGCAGGCCATAGATGCCAAAGCTGCCCGCCAGGGCCAGGGAGATCCAGGGCACCGAGCCAAACTGGATCAACTGCACCGCAACGCCCAGAGTGGCGATGCCCACCGCCAGCAACTGCAGTCGCCCCAGCCGCTCGCCCAACACCAGCATCCCCAGCGCCACACTGAGCAGCGGGTTGATGAAGTAACCCAGGCTGGCGTCCAGCACGTGATCATTGGCCACGGCCCAGATGAAGATCAGCCAGTTGGCGCCCACCAGCAGGGCCGTCAGGGTCAGGATCCCCAGCTTTTTCGGTTCACGCAGCACGGCGCGCACTTCGCCCATGCGCCCGCCAAACCAGACCAGGCCGCTGACCAGGAAGAAGGACCAGATCACCCGATGCATCAGGATCTCGTCCGGTGACACCGAGGCGATCGCCTTGAAGTAGAGCGGAGCAAAACCCCACATCAGGTAGGCACTGATGGCGTACAGGGTGCCCTTGCGGGCGTCGGTATTGGGCATGGTGGGGCGTCTATGCATCGGGGTGAACAGGGCCGGCATTATGCCACTACAGTGAGCCCTGTCACTACTGTGCTCTACCCCACCATGTAGGTGCCGGTGCCGAAGGCGATGTGGGTGCCTGATTCGTTGTGCAGCTCCATCCGGCAGACCGCCACTTTGTTGCCGGTGCGGATGATGGTGCCGGTGGCAATAAAGCGTTGTCCCCGGCCGGGACGAAGGTAGTCGACCCGCAAGTCGATGGTGCCCAGTTTGGGCAGCTTTTGCTGCAGCAATGCCATGGAGGGGGAATCTTCCCGGGCCACTACCCCGGCAAAGGCAGTCAGCCCACCGGTCACATCCAGCAGGGTGGCGGTGACGCCGCCGTGCAGGATCTGCTGATGCACGTTACCGATCAGGTGTTCGGCCATGTCGATCGCCACCTCAACCCCTTCCGCATCATAGCGGGTGACTCGCAGGCCCAGATGTCGATGAAAAGGCAGGTGATCGTTAAAGATGGTGCCGACCTGATCCAGAATCGCTTGTTGTGTCATGGGCCCTCCTCTGGCCTCGGTTCCCCCTGTCGGGCAGACAACCCGGGGCGGGATCAGTAGAATAGCGCCCATTCTCGACCACCACTAGCCGCATTGATGGACGCCACTGCCCCGACTTTGTTGACCGATCAGGAACTTGCCCTCAACACCCTGCAGCAGGTGTTTGGTTTCCGTGGCTTTCGTCCGGGGCAGGATGACGTGGTGGCCCAGACGTTGGCCGGTAACGACTGCCTGGTGATCATGCCCACCGGAGGGGGCAAGAGCCTCTGTTATCAACTGCCGGCCCTGGTGCTTCCGGGGCTGACGCTGGTGATTTCGCCGCTCATCTCGCTGATGAAAGACCAGGTGGACGCCCTGCGGGAGTCCGGGGTGGCCGCTGCCGCACTCAACTCCAGCCTGGAGCGGCAAGAGGTGGTGGCTCTGCTGGGGGCGATCCACCGCGGTGAGATCAAGCTGCTTTACATCTCGCCGGAACGCTTGCTCAGCGCCGACATCCAGGAGCGACTGGCCCACTGGCCGCTGTCGCTGGTGGCGGTGGACGAAGCGCACTGCATCAGCCAGTGGGGGCACGATTTCCGCCCCGAGTACGCGCAGCTGGGCTGGCTCAAGCAGCGTTTTCCCCATGTGCCGGTGATGGCTCTGACCGCCACCGCCGATGGCGCGACCCGCCAGGACATCTGCCAGCGCCTGAACCTGCAGTCCCCGTTTCATCATCAGTCCAGTTTTGATCGCCCCAATATCCGTTACACCGTGGCGGAGAAGTTGCGCCCGCTGGAGCAGCTGACCGAGTACCTGAAGCAGCAAAAAGGCAACGCGGGCATCGTCTATTGCGGCAGTCGCCGCCGGGTGGACGAGGTGGCGGAGAAGTTGCGGCAGAAGGGGTTTGTTGCTGCGGGCTATCACGCGGGCATGGCCGCCGATGAGCGTGCCACGGTGCAGGAGGCGTTCCTGCGTGACCGGGTGGACATCGTGGTGGCGACGGTAGCGTTCGGCATGGGCATCAACAAATCCAACGTGCGTTTTGTGGTGCACTGGGACCTGCCCAAGTCGATCGAGGGGTATTACCAGGAGACCGGACGCGCCGGGCGCGACGGCCTGGAGTCGGAAGCGCTGCTGCTGTTTGACCCCGCTGACATCGCCCGCATCCGCCACCTGCTGGAGCAGGGCGAGCAGGAGCCCAACCCGGTGGACATCCACAAGCTCAATGCGATGGCCGCGTTCGCCGAAGCGCAGATCTGTCGTCGCCAGGTGTTGCTGAACTACTTTGATGAACCCAGCCATGAGCCCTGTGGCAACTGCGACATCTGCCTGGATCCCCCCAAGCGTTACGATGGCACTGAGGAGGCCCGCAAGGCGCTCTCCTGCGTGTACCGTGTAGGGCAGCGGTACGGCATGGGCCACGTGATTGAGGTGCTGCGCGGCAGTCAGGCCCAGAACGTGGTGGACCGTGGGCATCACAAACTGTCGACCTGGGGAATTGGCAAGGACAAGAGTCACGATCACTGGCTCTCGGTGCTGCGCCAGTTGATCCACCACGGGCTGTTGAATCAGGACATCACCCGCTCCATGGTGCTGACACTGAATCCTGCTGCCCGGGCGGTGCTGAAGGGGGAGCGAACGCTGGAGCTGGCGGAGCCAAGGCTCGCCCTGCAGAAGCCGTCCAGCCGTCGCGGCCGGTCCCTGCCCAGTCAGTATGACCGCAAGCTCTTTGCCAAGCTCAAGGCATTGCGGCGTGAGCTGGCGGACGAGGCGGGGGTGCCGCCCTACGTGGTATTCAATGACGCGACCCTGGCGGAGATGGCGGCCCAACTGCCCTCCAGCGAATGGGAGATGCTCGCCATCAACGGGGTGGGTGAGCGCAAACTGGAGCGTTATGGGCGCGCATTCCTCACCCTGATCGAGGACTACAGCGAGGCCCTTTAAAGCGCGGCGTGGGGCTCCGGACGATGGGGAATGTTCTGGCTGATCAGCTCATACTCCAGCCGGGTAAGCAGGGAATCCGGGTCATCAAAACCGTGGACCCGGGTTCTGGCCAACACCACGTCAGAACGCCCGGTACTGCGCAGCAGGTCGGAGAGGGAGGTCAGGCGCCAGGCCAGCTCCCCCTCGGTGGCGCGATCGAGCAGCAGCAGGGCGGTGTGCGAGTCGGGCTGCAACACCCGATCATCCGGGCGCAGATCCCGCGACAGTTGGGGCAGGATGTGCTCAATCGGCTGGCCCGGATGGCGGGCCAGGATCACCGACATCGTCCGCTCATGCTGACGTGACTGGCTGAGCGCCTCCACCAGATGGTCCCGCCAGCTTTTCGGTGCGCTGGGCGGCGGCGTCTTCGGGGTAACCGGCCAGAATCGCCAGATAAAGAGCCCCATCAGTATCAACCCCAGCACCACGGCGCTGCCTCGCCACATCAGCAGGGACTGTTGCAGCTGGAACTGCGCTTCGCTGCTGCTGGCCAGCCGTTGACGATGGCGATCCACCTCCTGGCTCAGTTTCTGCTGCTGCTGCGCCAGCTCCGAGGCTTGCTGTCGCTCCATAAAACGGGAGTAGACCTGGGCGTACTGCTCCATCGCCAGGTAGGCTTCATGGTCATTGCCGTGTTCGTGGTGGTACTGTGCCGTCCAGCGCCAGCTCTTGGCCAGGTAACTCCAGTCGCCACGGTTTTCATCCATTTTGAACAGCAGATCCTGCGCTTCATTGATGGTGGCCCAACCGGTTTCCCGCTCTCCCAGCATCACCAGTGACTGGCCCTCAATGATCAGGGCCTTGGCGTAGGGGACGACGAGATCGACCCGGGCAAAATCCATGGCGGCGCTGCGGGCAAAGGGCAGGGCCTGCGCCGGTTGATTGAGCTGCAGTCGAAGGTCGGCCCGAAACAGGTCGATATAGCCTTTGTAATACTTGCCAAAGTGGGGGGGGTGTTGGTTGAGGTGGTCGATCTGGTACTGCGCTTCCTCCAGCCTTCCCTGCCTGGCCAGAATGCCGGAGTAATTAAAGCGGATAAACCAGGTCAGCGGTGACTCTGGATCCGCCAGCTGAAGCGCCTGTTGCATCGCTTCGTCGGCGCCGGCGAAGTTCTCCAGGTAGTAAAAGGTCCGGGCGAAGACAAAGTAGATTTGCGCCACTGAAACGGAGAGCCAGCGGGGGTTTTCCACCAGCTCCGCGTACCTCAGCGACAGCGTCATGTCGTCCATCGCTCTGGCCGGCATATTCTGGTCACTGCGCGTGGTGGCCCGGGCGCTGTAGGCCAGGCTCAGCAGTGCCGCATCCTCGGTGTTGTTACCCACCTGAACCGCCCTGTCGAACAGGGTGATGGCCTCGTCGTAACGCTCCTGGGAAAACAGCAGTCTGCCGTGGCACAGGTCCAGATAGCCGGGAATGACGGTGTTGCCTACCGAATTCGCCAGCGCATTGCCCTCTTTGACCTGCCTGAGTACCTCGTCACTGTCCGATTCCATATGGGCCACTTCGCAACGCAGCAGGTGCCAGCGCAGTTTCCAGTCGATGGGGGCGTGGGAATAGTGATGAGACCAGTACTGGTCGAGAATGGGGGCCTGGTCGGTATCCATATTGATGACGGCTTCGGCGACAGGATCCAGCGACGGCAGGTCGTCGTTGAGCGCCATCACCGGAAAGACGGTGCCCAGCCACAGGGCCAGCAGCCCCAGCAGGGCCTGAAGTCGATTCACCACAACGTCATTCCTTAGCGCGTTATCATCCTGATCACATCGGCAGGCTATCGTGGTCACCCGAGCCGATCAAGCGACAAACCTCACGGCGTGCGTGTTGTACATTTTTGGTTCAAAAAGCGGTTGACAAACGTGCTGAGGGTCGCAAGTATGGAAAAGACTTTTTTAAGCACAAAACACAATAACGAGACTGATGACGCACTTCGCCCGCCACCAACTACTGACTCTAGCCCTAGCAGGACGCTGCGTGGGTAATGAGCGTGTGGCCGGCTGACAGAGCTCGAGCAACAGACTCTAACCCGCGCAGATTGTGCGGGTTTTTTTATGCTCCAAGCAAAAACCCGCGTTCTGTGTAGCGACGAACGGAGGAAAGGATGTCAGATCGGGTCATTTTGTTTGATACCACGTTGCGGGACGGCGAGCAGGCGCTGGCCGCCAGCTTGTCGGTCAATGAGAAGCTGCAGATTGCCCGGGCGCTGGAACGTATGGGGATCGACATCATCGAAGCGGGGTTCCCGGTGTCATCGCCCGGGGATTTTGATTCGGTTCAGCAGATAGCGCGCACCATCAAAAACAGCCGGATTTGTGCCCTGTCACGGGCGGTTCAGGGCGACATTGATGCCGCTGCCCAGGCACTGCGTGTGGCGGATCAATTTCGTATCCACACCTTCATCTCCACCTCCAGCATTCACGTTGAGAGCAAGCTGAAGCGGAGTTTTGACCAGGTGCTGGAGATGGCCACCGATGCGGTGAAGTACGCCAGGCGCTTTACCGATGATGTGGAGTTTTCCTGCGAAGACGCCGGACGCACCCCCATCGACAACCTCTGCCGCATGGTGGAGTCGGCCATCAAGGCCGGGGCCACCACGGTGAACATTCCCGATACCGTCGGCTACACCACCCCCAGCGAGTTTGGCGGCATCATCACCAACCTGTTTGAGTGGGTCCCCAACATCCACAATGCCGTTATCTCGGTGCATTGCCATGACGACCTCGGCCTTTCTGTGGCCAACTCCATCGCCGCCATTGAAGCGGGCGCCCGACAGGTTGAGGGCACCATCAACGGCATCGGAGAGCGGGCGGGCAATGCCGCGTTGGAAGAGATCATCATGATCCTCAATACCCGCCAGGCGCACTTCGGACTCACCACCAACGCCAACCCCACCGAGATCTACCGCACCAGTTCCCAGGTCAGTCGCCTTTGCAACATGCCGATTCAGCCCAACAAGGCGATCGTCGGCAACAACGCCTTCAGCCACAGTTCCGGCATCCATCAGGATGGGGTGCTCAAGGCTCAGAACACCTACGAGATCATGACGCCGGAGTCCGTCGGCTTGCCCCGCAACACCCTGAACCTGACCTCCCGTTCGGGACGGCATGTCATTAAGCACCGGATGGCGGAGTTGGGTTACCAGGAGCAGGACTTCGATCTGGATACCCTCTACCAGCGCTTCCTGGAGCTGGCGGACAAGAAGGGGCAGGTGTTTGACTACGATCTGGAAGCCCTGCTGTTTTTCGAGAATCAGAAAGAGGCGGACGAGCACTTTGTGCTGCGCCAGCTCAATGTGCAGGCGGGCAGCAACCACTTTGCCACCGGTTCCATCGAGATCGGCATTGGCGATGCCGTGGTCACCGAAGCGGCCACCGGCAACGGGCCGGTGGACTCGGTATACCGCGCCATTGAGCGTGCCACGGGCCAGAAGATCACCATTCAGAGCTTCGACATTGAAGCCACCGGCGAAGGGCACGATGCCCTGGGCCAGGTGGACATCACCGCCGAGTACCAGGGGCGCACCTTCCACGGAATGGGCCTCTCCACCGACATCATCGACGCCTCCGCACGGGCGTTGATCCACGTATATAACCTGATCCATCGCCAGCAGCGCATCGATCAGCAGAAGCAAGACAAAGCAATGGGGGACGCATGAGGGAGCATCATATCGCCATCCTGGCCGGAGACGGCATTGGGCCTGAGGTGATGGCGGAAGCGGAGAAGGTGCTGGCCGCGGCCGGCGAACGGTTTGGGTTTCGCATCACGGGCCAGCATCACCTGGTGGGTGGCGCCGCCATCGACGCGACGGGCACCCCCCTGCCGGCGGAAACCCTGGCCGCCTGTGAAGCTTCGGACGCCATCCTGTTTGGCTCCGTTGGCGGACCCAAGTGGGAACAACTGCCCCCCGATCTGCAGCCGGAGCGCGGCTCACTGTTGCCCCTGCGCAAGCATTTCAACCTGTTCTGCAACCTGTGTCCGGCCAAGATCCATCCCGGTCTGGAGCACCTCTCCTACCTGCGCAGTGACATCGCTGAAAAAGGGATGGATGTGTTGGTGGTGCGGGAGCTGACCGGCGACATCTACTTTGGCGAACCCCGCGGCCGCCAGGGCGAGGGCGAGGCGGAGTACGGTTTCGACACCATGCGCTACAGCCGGTTCGAGATCCGCCGCATCGCGCGCCTGGCCTTTGAGGCCGCCCGCAAACGTCGGGGGCGGGTGCTGTCCGTGGACAAAGCCAACGTACTGACCACCTCCATGTTGTGGCGTGAGGAGGTGATCGCCATCGCCGCCGACTACCCCGATGTCGCGCTCGAACACATTTACATCGATAACGCCACCATGCAGCTGTTGCGACGGGCCAGCGAGTTTGACGTGATTTTGTGCGGCAACCTGTTTGGCGACATCATCTCCGACGAAGCGGCGATGATCACCGGTTCCATGGGCCTGTTGCCTTCCGCCAGCCTCAATGAATCGGGGTTTGGCATGTACGAACCGGCCGGTGGCAGCGCCCCGGACATTGCCGGTCAGGGCATCGCCAACCCGGTGGCGCAGATCCTGTCCGCCAGTCTGATGCTGCGCCACAGCCTGGGCGAAACCGCGGCAGCGGACGCCATTGATGCCGCGGTCAGTCAGGCCCTGGCGCAGGGGTGCCTGACCGGTGAGTTGCTGGGCCCGGAGCAGCGCGACCAGGCGCTTTCCACTGCCCGGATGGGCGACGCCATTATTGCCCGAATGAAGGAGACCGTCTGATGGCCTACACCCTCTATGACAAGATCTGGCACAGCCATCAGATTGCGACGCCGGAAGGGGAAACCCCGCTGCTTTATATTGATCGTCACCTGGTGCATGAGGTGACCTCGCCCCAGGCGTTCGATGGTTTGCGTCAGGCCGGACGGCCGGTGCGTCGTCCCGACCGCACCATTGCCACCATGGATCACAACACCTCCACCACCAGCGCGTCGATTGAGGCCCTGCCCTCCCTGGCCCGCACTCAGGTAGAGACCCTGCAAAAGAACTGCGACGCGTTTGGCATCACCCTGTTTGACATCCACCACCCCAACCAGGGCATCGTGCATGTGATGGGGCCGGAGCAGGGCCTGACCCTGCCCGGCAGCACCATCGTCTGCGGTGACTCCCATACCGCCACCCACGGCGCCTTCGGGGCGTTGGCGTTTGGCATTGGCACGTCGGAGGTGGAGCACGTCCTGGCCACCCAGACTCTGCGTCAGCGCCGGGCCAGGACCATGAAGATCGAAGTGCGGGGTCAGGTGGGGCCGGGGATCACCGCCAAGGACATCGTGCTGGCGATCATCGGCAAGGTGGGCCACGGCGGGGGCACCGGTTACGTGGTGGAGTTCTGCGGAGAGGCGATCCGCGCCTTGTCGATGGAGGGGCGGATGACGGTCTGCAATATGGCGATTGAGCTGGGAGCCAAGGCGGGCCTGATCGCCCCCGACCAGACCACCATCGACTACCTGGAGGGGCGCCCCTATGCGCCGAAGGGTGACGCCTGGCAGCAGGCGTTGGCGGACTGGGCTCAGTTGCACACAGATGACGGTGCCCCCTTTGACGCGGAAGTGGTGGTGAATGCGGCGGAGATTGCGCCGCAGGTCACCTGGGGCACCAATCCGGGTCAGGTGATGGCGGTGGATGCGGTGATCCCCGATCCGGCCAGTTTTGCCGATCCCATCGAGCAAAGCGCGGCGATCAAGGCGTTGGCCTACATGGGGCTGGAGCCCAACCAGGCACTGACCGACGTGACCATTGATGCGGTCTTTATCGGCTCCTGCACCAACTCCCGCATCGAGGATCTGCGTGCCGCCGCAGCGATCGCCCGGGGCCGGCGCGTGGCGACGGGCGTGCAGGCCATCGTGGTGCCGGGCTCCCACAAGGTGAAGGCGCAGGCGGAACGGGAAGGGCTGGACAGGATCTTTATGGAAGCGGGCTTTGAATGGCGCCTGCCTGGCTGCTCCATGTGTCTGGGCATGAACGAGGACCGGCTGACGGCCGGCCAGCGTTGTGCCTCCACGTCAAACCGCAATTTCGAAGGGCGACAGGGGCGAGGCAGTCGAACCCACCTGGTCAGTCCGGCCATGGCGGCGGCCGCTGCGGTAAGCGGTCACTTTGTCGACGTTCGCCAGTTTGAGGAGATCCGCTAATGCAGGCCTTTATTCAGCACCGGGGCGTGGCCGTTGCGCTCAATCACGCTAACATCGATACGGACCAACTGATCCCCAAACAGTTTCTGGCCAAAGTGACCCGCGAGGGCTTTGGGGTACATCTGTTTCACGACTGGCGCTACCTGGATGACGCGGGTCAGCAGCCCAATCCCGAG
>CAZWED010000067.1:0-13070 GCA_964632645.1 uncultured Ferrimonas sp.
CACCCACTTCCACCCGCCCGGTGGCATGGGGATCCGTTGGGACAGCCACATCTATGCCGGCTATCGCGTACCGCCCTACTACGACTCCATGATCGGCAAGCTGATCACCTATGGAGAGAACCGTGGTATCGCCATCGCCCGCATGCGCAACGCGCTGCAGGAGCTGGTGGTTGACGGCATCAAGACCAACGTCCCGCTGCAACAGCGCATCATGGCGGACGAAAACTTCCAGAACGGTGGCACCAACATCCACTATCTGGAGAAGAAGCTCGACGCGGAGAAGTAAGCCCTCCGTTTCGCGTTGAGACAGAAAACCGGCCTTTGGGCCGGTTTTTTATGCGGGCAAACAACGCCCTGGCAATCGACATAGAAAAACGCCCCGGCTCAAGCGGGGCGTTTTGGTTTTGTTAGCGTTTGGGGCCTTTGTCCGGCTTGCCGCCGCCGTTGCCGCCACCGCCGTTACCACCGCCGCCATTGTCACCGCCGCCGCAGCCATTGGCCGCCAGGTAGTCACTGGCTGCCTTGGCCTGCACCAGGCCGTGGCCGTAGGCGTTGTCGCGGCCGGCCGCGCCCAGATCTTCCGCGGTCGCGGCCAGGGCAGCACGAACATCGGCGTTGCTGCAGGTGGCGTGCTGGCTCCACACCAGGGCCGCAACGCCCACCACATGCGGGGTCGCCATGGAAGTGCCGTTGAAGTAGGCGTAGTGGTCCGCCAACACATCGATGGACGCTGACGCGCCCAGCTGGGCCATCAGGGCCGCCCCGTCGGTGTCACTGACACCTACTGAGGGGATGCTGGTGGCCACGCCGCCCAGGGTGCCGTAAAGCTGGCCCGGTTCGTTGTTGTAGATGATGGCACCGATGCCGCCACCGGCTTCGCAGGCCAGCACCTTGTCGGAGAACGCGACGTTGCCGCGGGCGATGAGGCAGATCTCCCCCGCCGCTGCGCTGCAGGCCGATTCACCGAGTCCACAGTCCACCAACGCACCGCTGGCGCTGCCCTGGGGAGACCCCTCCATACCGGCAGCGTCGACGGCACTGCCCGCCACGCTCAGGGACGCCATGCTGGCAGTGCCCATCGGCACACTGGAGAGCACGCCGACACCGGGGCCCGCCAGCTCAACCTGATCGGTCTGCTGGGAGAAGTCCGCCACCACTTTGTTTTCATCGATGGCGGCCACGGAAACCACGGAGCTGTAGGACGCCGGGTAGGAGTGGCGGGTGTTGCCGTCGTTGCCCGCCGCCGCAATGCTGAGGATCCCTTCGCTGTCGGCCTGCGCGAACGCCTGCTCCTCAAAGCGGCTCTTGCGATCACCGCCGAGGCTCATGTTGATCACCATGTTCTCACTGCCCTTGGCGGCCTTACAGGCATCCAGAGCGGCCACCAGGCCGGAGGAATAAGCCCATCCGTCGGCGCCAAACACCTTGATGATGTGGAGGTTCAGGTTGCCGCTGGGCAGCACGCCCACCACGCCCTTGCCGTTGCCGCCCACACCGGCAATGGTGCCGGCCACGTGGGTACCGTGGCTGTTCTCATCGGTGTTCCAGCTGCCGGTGCCCGAATCGTCGGTGCCGTTGACCACCGCGCCGTGGAACAGGTCTTCATGGGCGCCGTCGTAGCCGGAATCGATGATGCACACCTTGGTGTTACCGGCTGCCGCATCGGAGAGTTGGTCCGCCTGCACCATCGGAATGCCATAGGGGGTGGTTTCCGCCATCAGGTAACGTTTTACGTCCTCTTCCACGTACTCTACGTTGGGGTGGCTCTGCAGGGCTTTGAGGGCCGCCGGAGAGAGGGAGACCGCCATGGCGGCCCGACCGGGCAGCTCAAGCTTGACGCGGCCGTTGGCCGACTGAACCTGGGCACGCACCGCCTGTCCTTTGCCGTGCTGGTATTTAACGATGTAGCGAGCGTCTTCCGCTGCCGTTGCTGTAGGGCTCATCAGCATCGCCGCGGCGACGCCGGCCAGAGCCAGACCCGGGTATTTCATGCTCATTGTCACTCCTGATGACTTTTCATTTTTGTGAGATGAGCAGTCCGACCTGACAGGTCGACAACCTGACCGCTGAGCCTCAAGCTAGCGCCCGATTTTCCCCGACGCAAAGCCTCTTCTGGTCCGAGAAGCCAGCCAGAAAAACCTCATAACCATCTAATCAAACTGAAAATTTTCCTGAAGTTACAATTTGTTAACAACGTGTTGTGCCGAGGGCTGGCTGTTCGCGAAGGGCGAATGGCCGGACAAGGCCATGAGACCCATCCAATTGATAATTAAAGGTTATTTAATCTTTATCGACGAGCGTGATACCTTTTGGCTATATGCATATAGCCAAAACACTGTCTCTGTCGAACTTCCCACCTGGATCACGGCACCACAGTGACCCTTCTCCGTATGCTAGTCCGACGTCGTTTTGAGGAGTGATGGCCGGTGATACCGATGACATTGATGGTGGGCATGGTGCTTGGTCTGGGCCTGATATGGCTGTGGCGTCGGCGCCAGCAGGACACGCCGTCCCAACCGCAGGACACGGCACCGCGGTCCTGTCCCCGCTGCAAATACGTCATGGGATACGCCGAGGCCCCCTGCCCCCACTGCGAAATTCACCCCCAGCCGCATCGGGAGAACCAGTGATGAGTACACGCCGCCCACATCTGCAAAGTGTGCTGGAGGACCTGCGCCAAGGCCTCTATGAACGGGATGAAACCCTTGCGGTTGCCCTGCTGGCGACGCTCACGGGGCACCACAGTTTTCTCTACGGCCCGCCGGGCACCGGCAAAAGCCTGCTGGCACGGCGCATTGCAGCGGCCTTTGTCGACACCCGCTACTTTGAATGCCTGATGAACCGGTTCAGTACACCGGACGAGGTGTTTGGCCCGGTGGCACTCAGTGCCCTGAGAAACGACCAGTACCAACGCCAGATCCAGGGCTACCTGCCCTGGGCGGACATCGCCTTTCTCGACGAGATTTTCAAGGCCAGCCCGGCCATCCTCAACACCCTGCTGACCCTGATCAACGAGCGCCAGTTCCGCAACGGCGACGCGCTGCTCAGCGTGCCGCTCAAAGGGCTGATCACCGCCGCCAACGAGATCCCGGAGCCGGAGCAGGGGCTGGACGCGCTCTATGACCGACTGCTGGTGCGGTTGATTGCCGCCCCCACCACCGAATGGCAGCATTTTGCGGCCCTGATCCAAACCCCGACTCAGGAGCCGGTAACGGTTCGCCACCCTGTTGACCACACCACCTGGCAGCAGTGGCGGGAAGCGATGCCCCGGGTCAGGCTCAGCGACGACACGCTGCAGGCCCTGCGCCGCATCCGCACCCGTCTGGCCGAGGCGATGCCGGCGCTCTATCTTTCAGACCGACGCTGGCAATGGGCGGTCAGCCTGATCAAGGCCGCCGCCTGCCTGGAGGATCGGGAAACCACCCATCCGGTGGATCTGCTGCTGCTGAACCACATGCTGTGGCATCAGCCGGAGCAGCAGCCGCAGGTTCAGGCCCTGATCCTCGAAAGCCTGAGCCAGCTGCCTCAGGACAACGATGCCACGCAGCAACAGCTGGACCGCTTGGATGAACGCTTGCATACCCTGCTGTTCCATACCGAGGATCAGTACGACACCGTGGAGTTCTTCCCCCAGCAGTTCTTCTTTGCCAATGGCGGCGAACAGCGTCAGCAGCGGGGCGGTTACTTCTACGTGCAACGCCAGGCGGTTCACGTCCACCGACGGGCCGAACCGGTGCACTTCGACTTCTTTGTGCACCAGTCGCAGATGGCCAGCCGGGCCCCCTTCCACCCCTTTGACCCCCTTGGCCACCGCCGTGAAAACGTGCAGTGCCAGTTCCGCGACAACGGCATCCTCGACATCCGCTATGACGAAATGGGCCGGTTTGCCCACAGCGCCTTTGAGGTCGAGCCCTTTTCTCCACCCCGCAAACACCGCCGTGGCGATCGCCGCTATCCGGTGGATCTGGCCAGCCTCGACGCCCTGCTGGCGGAGCTGAGCGCCATCGAACAGGCCCTGCTGCACTCCAGGCAACAGGCAGAAACGGCCCTGGCCGCCCTGCGCCAGCTGCCGTCGCCGCTGTTTGTCGCGGCCGAATCCGTCAGCGCCATCGAAGCGGGGTGGGCCCAGGGTATTGAGGATCTGGACCTGGCGCTGTTGCGATGCTCGGCGCTGCGCAGTCTGTCGGACGACAGCCAATGCTCGACCTGCGCGGCCAGTTAACCGGCGTCGACCAGCTGCTGGCCCGCTCCCCCACACTGGAGGCCCGGCTGGCCGACACCCTCGCGGCGCT
This sequence comes from uncultured Ferrimonas sp., assembly GCA_964632645.1. Taxonomy (GTDB): domain Bacteria; phylum Pseudomonadota; class Gammaproteobacteria; order Enterobacterales; family Shewanellaceae; genus Ferrimonas. The sequence continues at coordinate 4,293 of CAZWED010000067.1, forward strand.
GGACCGGGAAGCGCGAAGCACGCTGGAACAGGAGTGCCCGTTTCACGCCAGCCTGAGCGCACTGCAGCACACGGAGCAGACGCTGGCCCACACCGGCATCGGGACCGAGGCGCTGGCGGCCCTGCTGCCGGAGCACGAGGCGATCATGGCCCGCTGTGGCCGCCCGGCCAAACGCCCCTTCTGGACCACCCAACTGGCGCGTCTTCGCCAACAGCAGGGGGACCCCCTGCCCCTGGCCCGACTGCTGCTGAAAGAACAACGCACGGCGCTTGAACAGGCCCAGGCCCAGTGGCGTCTGGCACGCCTGGCCGCCCTGCGCCAGGAATACCTGGCCCGGCTTCAGGCCTGGCTGGACACCCTGATCGCCCTGTCCCGTCGCTACCAGAGCCTGGGGCTGGACCCCGGCGTTCTGGTGGATTTTTCCGATGGCATGCCACGGCAACAGAGCGAAGCCATCCTCACCCGCTGGGCGGACTACCTGGCAGGCAACCCGGGCATTCTGACCCTGTGCCAACGCATCGGTCGTCACCGCCAACCCCAGACTCAGACCACCTCCTACCGCGTCAGCCAACGGGTGCCCTGCTGGCGACGCCAGCCCAACGCTCCCGCGCCGGAGGCGCTGTTTGGCCTGCTGCCCGGCCGGGATCTGCCCCAGCTTCTGCCCAGTGAATGGGCGCAGTTGGGGGATCCGGACCTGGCCGCCCTGTTTGAGCTGAAGTATCTGGAGGGCAAATTGCTGGCCTACCAGCGCCGGGGCTGGCAGGCGGAGCGGCAATGGCAGGAAGAGGAACGCTGGGCCTCCCGCGAGACGGTACGCGCCAAGGGCCCGATGGTGATCGCGGTGGACACCAGCCTGTCGATGCAGGGCACGCCGGAGACCGCCGCCAAGGCGATCGCTCTGGTGCTCGCCGCCTCAGCCCGCGCTGAACACCGCCCGGTGCATCTCATCAACTTCGCCACCAGCCTGGCGCAACAGGACCTGACAGAGCGTAGCGCCGGACTGGTCGCGTTCCTGCAGCTGAGCTTCCACGGTGGCACCGATGTGGCGCTCGCTCTGGATGCCAGCTTGCGACTGCTGGACACCCCCGGCTACGAACTGGCCGATCTGGTGCTGATCTCCGACATGGTGCTGAGCGACCTGCCCGACGAGCGATTGGCCCGCCTGAACGAGGCCCGCCTTCAGGGCCACCAGATCCATGCTGTGGCGATCGGTGAAGGGGCGCGTCCGAGCAGCCTGACCACCGCGCTGGACTGCCAGTGGTGGTTCGACCCGGAGCGTAGTGACATCGGAGTGAAGGAGGGAGACGCCCCCGCCGAGGCGGAGGAGACTCCGCTCTGGCAGGGGCTGGCCGGTTCGGCTTAGAGGATGCGCGGGCCGCGCAACAGCTGACGACGCAGGTAAGCGATCTGGGCCTGGTGGTTCAGATCTTTCGGGCAGTTATCCTGGCACCCCAGCAGGGTCATGCAGCCAAACACCCCATCCTCATCCCCGATGACGTGGTAGAAATCCTCCGGCTCTCGGGCATCCCGGCTGTCCAGGGCAAAACGCGCCACCTTATTGAAGCCGATGGCGCCCACAAAGGTGTCCCGCATCTGGGCGGTGGCACAGCCGGCAATGCAGCAGCCACACTCCACGCACCGGTCCGCTTCGTAGATCGCCTCCGCCAGGGCGGGGTCCATCGGGGTTTCCAGCGCGTCGATGCTCAGCGTCTCCGCCTTGGGGTGGAGCCAGGCGCCGAGGCGCTCGGACAGGGCCCGCATAAACTTGCCGGTGTTGACCGAGAGGTCACCAATCAGTTCAAAGCCCGGCAGCGGCATCAGGGTGATCACCGGGTTGGCGAAGGTGCTGGTCAGGGTGCGGCAGGCCAGAGTGGGCTTGCCGTTGATCACCATGGCGCAGCTGCCGCAAATCCCCGCGCGGCAGACGAAGTCGAACTGCAGGGAGCGGTCCTGCTCCTCCCGCAGGCGATTCAGGGCGATGAACACCGTCATGCCCGGGGTTTCTTCCATCTCGAAACGCTCGGTACGGGGCTTGTCGCCCGGCAGTTGAGGGTCGAAGCGGAAGATTTCGAAAGTCAGGGTACGGGCGCTCATCAAGACTCTCCTGTGCGGCGCTGGTTACGGGCCCGGTAGGCCTCGGGCAGTTCAAAGGGCATCAGCGCCTGCTGACGTTCAAATCGGTCGGCGTCGGGATGGGCCGCATCCCAGGCGGCGATCTCCGCTTCCCGTCGGGCGGTGTCGGGATGGGGGATGGCGTTGTCCACCCCGTACCCCCGGTAACCCGGCGGCAGCTCCATGGTCATGACGTCCAGCGCCTCGTAGCTCAGCTCCGGCACCGGCGCGCCTTCAGGCCAACGCACCAGGGTCCGCTTCAGCCAGGCTTCATCATTGCGCTGGGGGAAATCCTCGCGGGCGTGGGCGCCGCGACTTTCGGTACGGGCAGCCGCCGCGGTCGCGATGCACAGGGCCAGCTTGATCATGCGGGGCACCTTGAGCGCTTCCACCAGCTCCGGGTTGCTGTGGCGACGCTTGTTCTGCAGCGCAATGTTCTGGCTGCGGGCAAGCAGGCCCGTCAACTCGGTGACCGCCTTATCCAGCTCAGCGCCGGTCCGGAAGATCCCCACCTTGTCCATCATCAGTTCTTCCATGGCCCGGCGCAGCTCGTAGACGTCTTCACCGGTTTCCCGAGCCAGCAGCGCGTCGATCTCGCCCTGCTCGGCCACCACAAACTGCTCAGCCAGTGCCCGGTCCCCCATGGGGGTGCGCTTGCTGGCGTCTGCCACCGCTTCGCCAATGATCATCCCGGCCACCACGGTTTCCGCCAGGGAGTTGCCCCCAAGCCGGTTAAAGCCGTGCATGTCCCAGCAGGCGGCTTCTCCCACCGCATACAGCCCCTTCAGGCCGTCACTTTCGCCTTCGGCGTTGGTGCGGATGCCGCCCATGGAGTAGTGCTGGGTGGGCCGTACCGGGATCCAGTCCTTCACCGGATCGATGCCGAGGAAGTACTGACAGATCTCCTGCACTTCCCGCAGGTTTTTCTCGATGTGGGCCTTGCCCAGCAGGGTGATGTCCAGCCAGAGGTGGTCACCATAGGGGCTGGGCACCCCTTTGCCCTTGCGCATGTGCTCGGTCATCCGGCGGGAAACCACGTCACGGGACGCCAGCTCCTTCTTCTCCGGCTCGTAGTCGGGCATAAAGCGATGGCCGTCCACGTCCCGCAGGATACCGCCGTCGCCGCGACACCCCTCGGTGGTGAGGATCCCCACCGGCACAATGGCGGTGGGGTGAAACTGCACCGCTTCCGGGTTGCCCAGAGCCACTTTACCGGTTTCCAGCGCGATGGCCGCGCCGGTGCCTTCACAGATGATGGCGTTGGTGGAGACGGACCAGAGCCGGCCGTAGCCGCCGGTGGCGATGGTGGTGGTGCGGGCCAGGTAGGCGATCAGCTCACCGGTCACCAGGCAGCGCACCACGGCGCCATGACAACGCTCGCCGTCATGGATGAGGCGCACCGCTTCCATCCGCTCGTGCACTTGAATGCCCAGGCCGATCGCCTGGTTATCCAGCGCGTAAAGCAGGGAGTGGCCGGTGCCGTCCGAGGTGTAACAGGTGCGCCATTTTTTGGTGCCACCAAAGTCCCGGGCGTTGATCAGGCCGTGGGCCTCGTCCGGCTCGTCCAGGGTCACCTTCTCGGCGTTCACCACCACCTGACGGGGTCCGGCGGTCACGCGGGTCCAGGGCACTCCCCAGTTGGCGGCTTCGCGCACCGCTTTCGGTGCAACGTGAGTGAACATGCGGGCCACGTCCTGATCGCAGCCCCAGTCGGAGCCTTTGACCGTATCGTGAAAGTGCACGTCTTCGTTGTCCCCTTCGCCCTTGAGGCTGTTCCCCAGACTGGCCTGCATTCCCCCCTGCGCGGCGGCAGAGTGGGAACGCTTGGCGGGGATGAGCGACAACACCGTCGTATCAAGGCCCTGCTGGCGGCAGGCGATGGCTACCCGGAGGCCAGCCAGGCCCCCGCCAATCACCAACGCATCGGTGTAGATGGTCTTCATTGCTTCCTTTTCTCTCAGTTAGCCAACTGGGCGTAGCGGACAAAGGCCAGCAGCGAGGCCAGGCCAATGCCAATAAACAGAACGCTGAGCAAACCTCTCAGTCTGACCAGCCACGCGCGGCGCTGCGGAGACACCGTGCACCACTTCATGACCAGGCGATACATCCCCACCACCGCGTGCAGCTCCACGGCGGCCAGCAGCGGCAGATACAACCAGAGCATCCGCTGGTCCCATACCCGGGCGGCGGAGCCCTCGGGCCCGATGGTTTCCGGCTGGTTGATCATCATCCACAAGTGGGCGGGCAACAGCATGAACAGCACAAAGCCGGTGATCACCTGCCAGCGCCAAAGCCGGGTTTCCGGGCTGTCCACCTGCCCCAACTGACGATTCAGGGCCCGCCACTGGCGCAGGTTCTGCGGAAATTTTCTCAGCGCAGTGACCGCATGCAGCGCCACCAGGATCAACACCCCCAATCCGAGCACACTGACCACCAGCGGATACCCCTGCCCCGACGGATCGAGGAACGCCAGCTCCATGTTCCTGGCCACAAAGCGCATCGCTTCGGGGCCGAACAGGATGGAGGAGACCAGCAACAGGTGTATCCAGAGAAACACCGCCAACAACCCGCCGGTCAGGCTTTGGGTCAGGTCGGCGGCCGCCGCCCAGCGGGCGAATCGGGGGGAGATCCGGTCATTCATTTTTGCGTCCTTGTTCTGACTGGCATTCACTTGCCTTAGGTGTATCACCTACCGCGAATGCACGATTCGATCAAGAACAAGGTTTGAGCGATCAGTTGTCCAACATCACAGTTTTACTTTGGTTGAAGGACAATCCATTACTGACGTGGGCCCCCAGACTCGCGCCTCCCAGCACCAGCAGGTAGACCACCAAAGCCGCGGCGAAACGGCGCAGCGTCAGGCGGCGACCGAAGTTGGGCCACCACTTGAGCACCAGCCGCACCAGGCCAACCACGGCGTGCAGCACCGCCAGCGGCAGCAGCAGGCCGTAAAGCAGCCAGCCCCCTTCATTAACGATGCGCAGGGCGGACGGCTCGACACCGATGTTGTGGGGCTGGGTCAGCATGGTGATCAGGTGGACAGGCAGCACCACCATCAGGGCGATGCCGGTCAGCAGTTGCACACCCCAGAGCCAGGTGCCGCCATGACGGACATGGCCCAGCTGGCGGCTCAGGGCCTGCCATTGACGAAACAGGATGGGCACCCGACGCAGGGCGGCCCAGACGTGCAGCGCCAGCAGGGTGAGGATCACCAAAGCGGCGGCCACCACCATAAAGGCGTAGCCGTGGCCTGCGGGATCCGCCCAGCCGGCATGCAACACCCAGGCGACCGTTTCAAAGGCGTGGGGGCCAATAAGAATGCTGGCCTCCAGATGCAGATGCATCAGCAGGAACAGGGCCAGAATACCGCCGCACAGCCCCTGGATGATGTCCATCCGGGCTGGCCCGCGGCCAAAAGAGATAAGTTTGCGCATGGTTAGGCTTCAAGCCGAAGTGACGATTCAGCCTTTCACCATAGGGCCGAGCCCGGGATTACGATTTGATTCGAATCAAACTCAGACCAAGATCACATTGGTCGGGCCAATGGCCGTGATGCAGCTCACGCCCGCGGAGCGTGAACCGTCATCACAGGGCGAAACCCGGCACGCCACGCAGGATGGCCACGCCCCAGGCAACGCCAACCACGAACACGTAAGAGGCCGCGCTCCAGTGCCACTGGCGGGGAAACGCGCTCTGAGGATTTCCCGGCCACCAACGCCGCACCAGTCGCCCCAGCCCGAACAGGGCGTGGAGGATAAGCACCGGCAACAGCATGACGTAGAGGAGCCGGCTGCCCAGTGAGGTCAGGCGCTGCGACCAGTCGTCGTAATCCAGGTTGGGCGGGGATTGCATCAGGGTGAAGCAAAACAGCACGACCAGCGGCAACATCAGCACGCCAGTGCAGACCTGCAGCTGGTGATAGTAACGCTCCCACCGAATCGTCGGCTTGCGGCCAAAGCCGGGACGCTCCTGCAACGGCGGTCGTTCCTGGCGCTGGGTCAACGCCAGGTAGCCGTGCAACGCGAACAGGCCAAGAAGGATGGCCGTCGCCACCCACGCCCCGGTGCTGATGTCCACCGGACATTGGTGAATCCAGTTGCGGATCGGCTCCAGCGGCCGGGGACCAAACACCTGTCCGGTGCCCACCTGGAAAGAGAACAGGCAATCAAGGGCCAGAATGCCCCCGGCGGCCCCCTGCAGCCAGCGTCGATACCGCGCAAAGCGGCTGGGGGAGGCGTGCGGTGTGTTCATGCATCAGTCAAAAGAAGAGATCGTCCCCTAACATAGCGGGCTTGATGTGATCCGGACCGTGACTTGAATCAAAATGCCCCATCCGCTCGCGACTGAAAAGGGCGTTCATCGTTTGATCGACGAAAAAAGAAACGCTGGCGAAACCGGGATGAGCCATTACAATTCGCCTCCAAATCCATCCTTAATCCAGAGAGACTCATGGCCTGGATCCAAATCCGCCTTAACGCCACCAACGACACCGCCGAAACCATCAGCGACGCACTGATGGAGCTGGGCGCCGCCTCCGTCACCTTTGTGGATGCCCAGGACACCCCGGTGTTTGAACCGCTGCCGGGCGAAACCCGCCTGTGGGGTGACACCGACGTCATCGGCCTGTTTGACGCTGTGACCGAGATGGCCCCCGTGATCGACGCGCTCAAAGCGATGCCGGAGCTGGCCAACCAGATGACCTACAAGGTGGAAGCGCTGGAAGACAAGGATTGGGAGCGCGAATGGATGGACAACTTCCACCCCATGCAATTTGGCCGTCGCCTGTGGATCTGCCCCTCCTGGCGTGAAGCGCCGGAGCCGGATGCGGTCAACGTGATGCTGGATCCGGGCCTGGCCTTCGGCACCGGCACCCACCCCACCACCGCCCTCTGCCTGACCTGGCTGGACGGCCTCGATCTGACCGGCAAATCCGTGGTGGACTTCGGTTGCGGCTCCGGCATCCTGGCCATCGCCGCCATCAAGCTGGGCGCACAAACCGTGGTGGGCCTGGACATTGACCCCCAGGCGCTGACCGCCTCCGCCGACAACGCCCAGCGCAATGGCGTTGAGGAGAAGCTCACCGTCTACCTGCCCAAGAACCAACCGGCCGATCTGCAGGCCGATGTGGTGGTGGCCAACATTCTGGCGGGTCCGCTGCGGGAACTGGCGCCGGTGATCAGCAGCCTGGTCAAACCCGGCGGCCAACTGGCCCTGTCCGGCCTGCTGGTGGAGCAGGCGGAAGAGCTCCGCGCCATCTATGGCCAGTGGTTCGATCTGAACCCGACCGCCATCGAGGGCGACTGGTGCCGACTGGATGGAACCAAGCGCACCGCCTGATCCCAGTTCGCTCACTCCTTGAGCGGAGCAAAATTTAGCCAATCCCGGGGCGCGCATGAAAGTGAGTGACCGCTAACGTCACCATCCCCATGACGCCCCGATTTTCCAAAAGATTGTCAAGCAAAAAAATTTGCGCCGCGTTCATTTTCTAACCTTCCCAGGCCAGAAAAAAAGGAGTAATATTCGCCCCCTCGTAAACGAGCGGGACGGAAAAGTGACCTTGAAAATTGGACCCTATCAACTGGCTAACCAGCTGATCGTGGCCCCGATGGCCGGTGTCACGGATCTCCCCTTCCGCCAGCTGTGCTGCCAATTAGGCGCCGGTCTGGCCGTGTCAGAAATGCTCTCATCCAACCCCTTGGTTTGGGCAACGGAGAAATCCATGGCACGGATGGACCACAGCGGTGAGACAGGGATCCGTTCCGTCCAGATCGCAGGCTGTGAACCCGAGTTGATGGCTCAGGCCGCCCAGTTCAATGTGGAACGGGGTGCGCAGATCATCGACATCAATATGGGTTGCCCGGCTAAAAAAGTTAATAAGAAGCTGGCTGGCTCAGCATTGCTGCGCCACCCGGATCTGGTGCGCCAAATCCTCGAAGCCGTGGTCAACGCGGTTGAGGTGCCGGTGACCCTCAAGATCCGCACCGGATGGGACCCGGACAACCGCAACGGCGTCGAGATTGCTCGAATCGCCGAGCAGAGTGGCATCGCTGCCCTCGCCGTACACGGCCGTACCCGGCAGTGCATGTACAAAGGTGAGGCGGAATACGAGACCATTGCTGCCATCAAGCGGGCCGTGTCCATGCCGGTGATCGCCAATGGCGATATCGACAGCCCGGAAAAGGCCAAACAGGTGTTGGACTTTACCGGCGTCGACGGACTCATGATCGGTCGTCCGGCTCAGGGTCGTCCCTGGATCTTTCGCGAGATTCAGCACTACCTGGACACCGGAGAACACCTGCCGCCGCCCTCACGGGAAGAGCGGAAGGCACTGATGCTGGGGCATCTGGAACACCTCCACGCCTTTTACGGTGACGAGCGCGGCCTGCGCATCGCCCGGAAACACGTGGGGTGGTACCTGGATCACCAGCAACAGCCGGAACTTCGGCGCCAGTTCAACGCGTTGGACAGCGCCAGCGCACAACGCGAAGCCCTGGCCGGCTTCTTCGAACGACATTGATTGTAAAGAGACAGAGCAAAGACAGTATGTTTGACCAGCAGAACTCCTTTTCTGAAGCGCACCAACTGACCGTAGGCCAGATCGAAACCCCGAACGGTACCGTTAAGCCCCAGTTACTGCGCGACTCCGTGAAGCGTGCCGTAAGCAAC
>CAZWED010000068.1:0-12863 GCA_964632645.1 uncultured Ferrimonas sp.
GTGTCATTGATTTTGAAACCGCCGAACTCGACGCGCACGTATTTTAGCGAGCCGGAGTTGTCGTCCTCGACGTTGCCGCCATAGTTGTGATTGCCCACCTCAAAGGCGACATCACAATTGGCCAGGTCGGCACAGGCGTTGACCGGCGCATTGCCCAGCAGCACCAGGCCGCCCCACTGGCCGCGATCGGTGCTCAGGCCCAGTCCGGACTCCACTGAGGTGAAGACAATGGGTTGTGCCGCCGTGCCTTGCGCCATGATCTTGGAACCGCGGCTGATCACCAGATAGGCGTCGGAGTTACCCAGCACTTTGGTGCCCGGTTCCACCACCAGGGTGGTCTGGTTGCGGTTGTCGCCGCCAACCACCACGGCACCGGAGAGTTCCCATACCACATCGCTGCCCAGCGTGATGCTGTCCGCGGTTTGACTGCCACTGCCATTGGCGTTACCGGTCAGGTTACCGGACAGGGTCCAGACCTCTTTGCCGTCGATGGAGGCAATGCCGGTGCTGCGTGTGGCGAAACCGCCGTAGGCCTGCTCAGTAGGGGAGGTGGGATCCGGATCGGTCGGGGTGGTCGGTGAGGCGTCGCCCCCGGTGTTGATGTTGATGTCGCCGCCACAGGCGGACAGCAGCAAGGCTGAGGTCAGGGCACTCAAAGTAAAGAGGTTTTTTAGTTTCATTGTCGGTCTCCGCAACCGGATTGCGTTTGTTGTGATGAAGTTGGCGAAGCAAGCTAGTCGCGGAATGTTTCATAAAGGTTAATGTTATGTTTGCGTTCTCCGTTGGCGCATCCGAGGCTTGATTTCATGGGGCTTTGCGACTGGGATGAAATATAAATTTCAATTAAACGTCATGGAAAATGCAGCCAACAGGCGGGAAAAATCGAGCAATTGGCGACCATGTCGTCAACCTGACCGAAGTCGGGGAAGCGCGCGTTGAACGGGCTGATTTCGGCGGCGGTGCTGGTGACGCTGGTGAGCCTGTGCCGGCCTTTGGATCGGGCGGTTCGTTATCCCCTGCTGTTGGTGCTCGGCACCGCAGCGGGACAGGGAATCGTGCTGATGCAATGGGACAGCGGCTGGGACGCCCGTGGCCTGACCGCGGTGATCCTCTACCTGATGCTGCCCATCCTGGTCTGGGAGATGGCTGCCCGACTGCCGCTGAGGCGGCTGAACCACTATCGCGTCCCTGTCGCATTGCAGGCGCTATTGACCCTGGTGCTGATGCTGACCGGGGTGACCTGGATGTTGTTCAACGGGGTGGACCACCTGGGCTTTCCACTGCTCTCTGCCCTGTTGGCAGCCACCTTGCTGGCCACGGTGGACCCGGCGTTCGCCACGCCCTGGCTGCGCCCTTTTCCCCGGGTTAACGCCTGGCTGGAGGGGGAGGCGGCCGTGGTGGAGCCGTTAACCCTAGCGCTGTTGATGACGCTGATTGGGGTTGGCACTCTGGCGGCGGTTTCCCCGCTGTCGTTGCTGCTGACGCTGGCAAAACTGCTGATTCTGGCAGGAGTGTCCGGCGTGATCGGCGTCGGGATCTGGCGATGGGGTGGGGGCGCGAAATGGGGACGTTTGGGTACCGGCCTGTGGCTTTGGTGGCTGTTCCTGTTGAGTGAGCTTGCGCTGGGGGCGCCGGGACTGGTGGCGGTGCTAGTGGCGGTCATCGGCGTGCGCCGTCGATGGCGACGGCTGCTGCCCTGCGGCGAATGCACCCCCTGGCTGGCGGATGCGCTGGTGGTGATACTGGGGTTTTCCCTGACCGCACCGATGTTCACTGAGCGCTACTGGGCGATGGGGCTGGGGATCGTGGCGGCCGTCCTGATACGGCTGGTTTCCCTGCTGCCCTGGCTGTTCTGGCAGGGCCTGCCCATAAAACCCGGCGAGCGCCATGCCTGGCTGCTGGCGCCGAGTCGTGGCCCCATCACTCTGGCTCTGGTGCTGGCACTGCCGACGGACGTGCCAGCCTGGTGGACGATTCAGTCACTCGCTTACGGAGTGATTCTGTTTGACCTGCTGATCCAGGGCAGTGTGCTGGGTTGGCTGGGCCGGCGTTAGGGGGCCGGGTTTCGACAAGCGCGTCTGCGGCTGGCTGCGAAAGTGGCGATAGAGCACCGCAATGAGGGCGGACGCAAACAGCGCCAGGGGCAACAACACCGCCGCCCGGGCGATCAGTGCACTGTGCTCTTCATAAACCGGCGTGGTCACCACAAAGGCGCCAAACAGGCCGAGGCAGCCGGCCCAGCAAAAGGCGCTGATGGCGTTGACCAGAGCAAAGCGGCGACGGGACAGGCGGGCCGCCCCCATCAGCATCGGCACCAGGACCCGCACAAAGGGCAGGAAGCGGGCGGCAAACAGTGCGAGGATGCCGTGACGGCGAAACAGTTCGGCCGCACGCGCCAGGGTGCCATCCGGCAGCAGCCTCTCGATACGGAATCGGGAGGGGCGCTGCTCCAGCCAACGGCCCTGTTCATAGGCCAGATAGCCGCCGACAGCCGCCGCCATAGGGATCACCAGCAGGCTGACACTGGGATCAACGATGCCCAACCCCACCAGCGCACCGCCAAAGATCACGATGCTGTCTCCGGGAAGCGGGAGAAACACAAAGGCCGATTCGATCATCAGGATCAGAAACAGGCAGAGTACCAAAAGCCAGATATGGGGATATTGCTGCAAAAAGCCCACATCCTGGTACCAAATGGCATGAATTACTTCGAACATGCTGTGTAAACGGTGGTTCTGGCGCCGTTGGGGCGCGCTTGGGGGGCTTCCAGCATAGCCAGCAGGAGAGAAATCGAACACGAAAAATCGCCGATTATGACGGCTGGGTCACGCTTCGTCCTGCGCTGGATCCGCCTTCGGGTTACTCTCTGAGCGGAACGGCAGGATGTTTGCCCGCTGGTTCAGATAGGCGTCAGGATCGTTCATCACCTGCGCCAGGCAGTAGAGCTTGTCCTGCATCAGGGCCATCACCTGGATCAATCCGTGGTAGGGGTTGCTGGCTCGCTGCAGGGTACGGTCGACGTGTGACTGGAGGGCGTGCAGCTGCGCCTGTCTGGCCGGGTGGGCGGATTGAATGGTCTCCTCGACCAGGGTCTGGCGCAGGCGGGCGAGGGCCTCGGGGTCGGTTTGGGCCAACTGGCGCAGCGTGTCGAAATCCGGCAGTGAAGTCATGCTCCCCTCCGTCTCGTTCTGTAGCCGCAACGTCCAGTGTCGGGGAGGTCGGTCCCTGGCGCACCCTCGTGGCGCGTCCGTTAAAGATGGTTGGTTACCTGCGCTTTCGCAAGGGACACAGTGGGTTAGGGAAGCACCCTGTCCGGCGCACCGGTCGCCTTACAGGGTGGGGAGTGGGGAAAACCGGGTAATCAGTGGGCTTTGCCCTGGATGAAGTAGTTGATGCGCTCTCTCGGGCTGAGGTACTCGAACGCGCCCTTGGAGAGGGCGTCCGGTGCCAGGCAACGGGTGATTTTCAGCCCTTCGTCGCCGATGCTGAGCACCGCCGCTTCCTGTACCGGAATGGCCGGGTCATACAACATGACATTGGGGCTCAGCAGGCTTTGTTCGTTAACCGACATCACGATGCCGTACTGGCCATTGTCCAGCTGAACGATGGAGCCGGGCGGGTAGATCCCCATCATTTTGATGAACTGCTGAAGGTAGCGCGGATTCAGTTGCGCCTGCCGGTGCTTGTATAACCAGCCCAGGGCGATGTTGGGGGTGCGCCGTTTGCGGGGGTCCGGATGGTGCACCAGGTTGTCATACTCGTTCACCACGGTGACCAGCTGCGCCAATGGATCGATGTGCTCTCCCTTCATCCCCTCGGGGTAACCGGAACCGTCGAGAAACTCGTGGTGCTGGCGGATGATGGCCACCGCCTGCCAGGGTAAGCCGTTGTCGCCGTCGATCAGCTGAGTGGCCAGATTCGGGTGGGTCTTGAATGCGGACCACTCCGCCTGGGTGGCGGGCGCGCGGCTCACCAGCCCGGCGGGCAAGCGAACTTTACCGAAATCGTGGAACAGGGCACCCAGCCCCACGATCTCCATTTCCATCTCGGTCAGCCCCAGTCGCCGAGCCAGCATCAGGGAAAGTACGGTGACATTCAGGCCATGATGGTGGATGGCGTCCTTATGTTCCCCTTCGCTCATCAGGTGCAGTTCCAGCCCGTCGGAGTTCATCAACTCCTCCATCAGGGACTGCACCATGTCCGTGGCAGCGCGAACGCCCTCTTCCGGACGGGCCCGCACCTTGCTGCCGAGTGAGCGGGTTCGTGCCAGGTTGTCCCGGTACTTCTGGCTGGTGGATTTCAGTCCGCGCCGATAGGCTTTCAGCCGTTCGATTCGGGCCTGCTTGGCTTCGGCAAGGGTACGCTGGGCCTGTTCCAGGGCATCCTCGCTGGCGCTGTCCTGCGGTGCCATATCGGCCTCGTCGACGTTGGAGCGTTTGGGGTCAACGTAGACAAATTCCAGCTTAAGGCGCTTGAGCAGGGCGATCTGCTGCGGTTCCTTAATCTGAAAACTGTTGAACATAAAGGGGTGATCGCGCCAGGGGATGGGCAGGCGAATGTAGTGTCCGACCCGAACGTTATCGAGATCGACTTTGGTGATGGCTGAACTCATGACTGTCGGCAACTCCGTTGTTGCCGACAGTTTATCCGAAGAGAAAACCAAAGGGTACAGAGTGTTACGGCTTGGCCAGCAGTTCGGCCAGCAAGGCGTCACGACTCCAGGTTCGGTGGGCGACGCGCTGCCCGTCACTGCGGGTCAGAACGAACTGGGGGTCTTCGGCAAAGTAGCGCGCCTGACGCAAGTCCATCCGCGGCGCCTGCAGGCGATACTGCTCATTGGCGGCGGACTCAAAGCGGATAACCTGAACCGCAGAGCGAATAAACTCGTGATCCTCCGCGGTGGTGTTATACAGGGCATCAAAGCGGACGGTGATGATCTGCGATCCCGGGCCAATATCCAGGCTGTCCTGATAGGCGTTAACGGGTTCACCGTTTAGGGTCAGGACCCGGACGTTATCGCCCAGTTGCAGCTCGCCGGCAATGAGTGAACTGGCACTGAGCAGAAGGGTGCAGAGCAGGATGATTCGGGACATGATAGGGCCTCCAGTGGTGTCTGCCAGAACAGAGACCGAACCGGAGGCCGTGGCCTTTCAGACCTGTGTGGAATATCCATCTAACGGGAACAGCAGGTTGATGCGTGCCCCCTGAAGCGGGGAATCGTCGATGGTCAGCTCGCCGCCATAGGCGATGGCCAGCTCATGACACACGCCCAGCCCGATGCCCTGGCCCGGGTGACGTTCGTCTGCCCGTTCACCCCGGCGCATCACCCGTTGGCGCTCGGCCGGGTCGATCCCGGGGCCGTCATCTTCCACCTGCAGCAAGCAGTGCCCGGCGTCGGTGCGGCTGACGGTGATGCGGACACGACTCAGGGCGAAGCGATAAGCGTTGTCCATCAGGTTACCCATCAGCTCCATCAGGTCCTCTTTGGAACCGGGGAAGGGGCAGTCCGGATCGATGTGCCGTTCGCAGGTCACCGCTTTGTCCCGGTACACTTTATCCAGCATGGTGGCCAATTGGCGCACCACCGGTTCGAACTGGGTGGTGGACTGGCTCAGGCCCTGTCGGCCCATGGTGGCTTTGCGCAGCTGGTATTGCACCAGCAGGTCCATCTGGCCCAGCTGCTCATACAGCTCCTGACGTTTGTCCGCCGGGTCGCCCGCTTCGTCCAGGATCGCCTGACTGGCCGCCAGCCGGGTTTTCAGGCTGTGGGCCAGGTCTTTCATGGCGTTCTGATAAGTCTCCTTACGCCGCTCGGACTGGGCCAGCAGTTCGTTCAGTGCCAGGGTGATCTCATGGAGCTCGTTGGCCTGGGCGGCATCCAGCCGGGAGCGTGAGCCCTTGATGATCTCGTGCAGCTGTTGCCCCAGATGCTTGAGCGGTTTCATGCCCCACAGTGCCGCGCTGATCAGCAGCAGCAGGATGATCGGCAGGGTGACCGCCACCTTGATGGCCAGGCGTCGATCCAGGGTTTTCAGCTCCGCCGCCGCTTCGGCACCGTCGCGCAGGATAAGGACGTCGTAATGGCCTTTGTCGGTGTCGAACGCCAGAGGGTACAGATAGTAAGGGCGACCATTGTTGAGGGTGACCGGATGGGTTGGGACCGCGTCCGGGTCTTCGGGCAGCACGTCGCACAACTGGTTCAAGCCCTGGCTTTGCGCGCCGCGGGACACAAAGATGCTGCCGAGGGTATCGTGACACACCGCAAACAGGTTGGCGCCGGGCTTGAACTGGGCATCGCTGGACAGGGTGCCGGAACCGATCTGGACGCCATCTTCCCGCAACTCCTCACCAATGTACGCCAACTGCGAGGGAATGGTGCGGGAGGTGCGACCGTACAGGTCATTCTCGTTAAGGTAACGCTCGGCGCCAGCCAGGGTCAGAATGGCCAGGGTCAGCACGATCATCGAGGTGCCGATGACCCGGCGGAAAATGGTGGGCCGCTGGCAGAGCTGGCGAAAGCGCATCGTCATTGGCACGCCTGGTTAAATCGGTAGCCCTGGCCCCGGATGGTGACGATGGGGTTGTCCATGCCGCCTCCCACCAGCTTTTTCCGCAAACGGGAGATCATCACCTCCACGGTGTTTGGGTCCCCTTCACGGTCTTCATAAAGCACATCAAGCAAGCGCTGCTTGGAGACCACCTGCTGGTGGTGGCGCATCAGGTATTCCAGGATCTGGTACTCAAACGCCGTCAGCTCCAGCAACTCCCCGCAGAGGGTAACGCTTTTGCCGGTCAGGTCCATCTTCAGCTCGCCGCAGGTGATCTCCGGCTTGATGAATCCTGCGCTGCGACGCACCAGCGCGTTGAGGCGGGCCATCAGCTCTTCCATGCGGAACGGCTTGACCAGGTAGTCGTCGGCACCGGCATTCAATCCCTCCACCTTGTCCTGCCAGCTGTCACGGGCGGTCAGGATAAGGATGGGGAAGGATTTGCCCTGTTCCCGCAGTCGCTGGATCAGCGACAACCCGCTCTCGTCGGGCAGGCCAAGATCGATCACGGCGATGTCCAGGGGATAGTTGTTGGCCAGATACTCGCCTTCGGAGGCGGTCTGGCTGGCCTGGACCTGGTTGCCCAGCTCAGACAGGCGCACCTTGAGGTGGTGGCAGAGAAGCGGATCGTCTTCAATTACGAGGATTTGCATAACGGGTGTCCGAAAAAGCGGTTGAACCGTTACAGCATACGCTTAACGGCTGTATCTTTGCTGAACTTGCGGTGCGGAGTGTCGTCCCTGTAGCAAAATAGTGACTTATCATTCGCTTTTGCTGTTAACAGAAATGGCAAAAGCCGGACAGTGAAGTAGAATACCGTTCCGCTTTTTCTCACCAAGGATGACGCCATGATTCGCGCCTTGCTCGCCGCCGTTGCCCTGCTGCTGTCTGCGCAGGCCGCCGCGGACACGCTGTACTTTACTGCAATCCCGGATCAGGACGAGCGTAAGCTCCGCACCCGCTTTGATCAGGTGGCCGATTACCTGTCGGATGCCCTCGGGGTCGAGGTTCGCTACCTTCCCGTTAAATCCTATTCCGCGGCCGTGACCGCGTTTCGCAACAATCAGGTTCAGTTGGCCTGGTTTGGCGGTCTGTCCGGCTTGCAGGCCCGCAAGATGGTGCCCGGTTCCCAGGCGATCGCCCAGGGTTACGAAGATCAGTTCTTCCGCACCTATTTTGTGGTTAACGCCAAAACCGGCCTTTCTCACCAGCGCGATCTCAAGCGGGAAGACTTTATGGGGCTGAGCTTTACCTATGGCGCCAAGGGGTCGACCTCCGGTCGCCTGATGCCCCAGTACTACATCGAAAAGCATCTGGGGAAAGATTCGGACGTGTTCAGCCGGGTGGGTTTTTCCGGTGACCACAGCCGCACTTTGGCGCAGGTTCAGGCCGGCGTCTACGACGCCGGTGCGGTCAACTACAAAGTCTGGCAGCAGGCGATCCGCGATGGCCAGGTGGACCCGGCCAAAGTGAAGGTGATTTGGGAAACGCCGCCTTATCCGGACTACCACTGGACGGTTCGCGGTGATGTGGACGCCCGCTTTGGTGACGGCTTTACCGACCGGATCAAAGCCGCGCTGATTGGCATGAGCGACCCGAAACTGCTTGCTGCGTTTCCACGCCAGAGCTTTGTCGAAGCCAGCAACGAGGATTATCAGCCCATCGCCGACGTCGCTGAGGCGATCGGACTGCTGCGTTAATGACCGCCTTTGAGCTGCACAACGCCACCCTGAGTCAGGGCGGCGTACCGGTTTTGACCGGCATTGATCTCACCATCGGCGCCGATGAGAAAGTGGCGTTGTTGGGGCGCTCCGGCGTTGGCAAGACCACCCTGCTCAGTCACCTCTACCAACAGGCGCCCGAACAGGTGGCGCTTTGCCCGCAGGCTCAGGGTCTGGTGGAGCCGTTGTCGGTGTATCACAACATCTATATGGGCCAGCTGGCGCGCCACGGTCGTCTCTACAACCTGGCGAACCTGCTCTGGCCATTGCCGGCCCCCCGCCGCGAGATTGCCGCGCTGTGCCAACCTCTGGGGTTGGAGGCGAAGTTGATGACGCCGGTCGCCATGCTCTCCGGCGGGCAACGCCAGCGGGTGGCGCTTGGGCGGGCGTTGTGCCGCAACAAGCCCACTTTCATCGGCGATGAACCGGTGTCCGCCCTGGACCCGGTGCAGGGCAGGGGACTGTTGGACTGGGTGCTGTCCCAGCATCGCGGTGCCATTGTTGCACTGCACGATGTGACCCTGGCGCAGGCCTGCTTTGATCGCGTCATTGGCCTGGCCGATGGGCGGATCCTGTGGGACCGGCCCACCCCGGCGCTGACTCAGGCTGATCTGGACGCCCTCTATCTATGATGACCCGCTCCCTGAGACGGCTGACCGGTGGTGTGGCGCTGGTGGGCCTGCTCTGTGTTGTGTTCGGTGACCTGTCGCTGACCGCCACCGACCCCCTTGCTGAACTGTCGAGACTGGCGCGGGGCCTGCTGTTGCCGGACTTTACCGCCACCGAGCACCTGGCCGAAGCGCTGTTTGCCACCGTTGCCTTCGCCTTGCTGGGTACCGTGGGCGGCGCAGTGCTGGGCGCCTTGCTGTCGCTGCTGTATCACCACGCCTGGCTGCGGGCGTTGTGCGCCTGGCTGCGGGCGGTGCACGAACTGTTCTGGGCGCTGTTGTTTATGCAGCTGTTCGGGCTGTCCGGACTGACCGGCGTGTTGGCGTTGGTGGTGCCGTTTGCCGCCATGTTTGCCCGGGTTTATTCCGAGATCCTCGCCCAGGCCCCGGTGGCGATAGAACGGGCGCTGCCGGTGGAAACCCGCTGGCTTGATCGTGTGCTGTATGGCCGCCTCGCACCGATGTGGCCGGCGTTAGCCAGCTACACCCGTTACCGCTTCGAGTGCGCCTTGCGTTCATCAACGGTGCTGGGGTTTGTTGGTTTGCCAACCGTCGGGTTTTATCTTGAAACCGCCTATCGACAGGGCTATTACGCCGAGGGTGGGGCGCTGCTGTGGCTGTTTTTGCTGGTGATTGGCACCCTGCGTTGGTGGGCGCGCCCCGCGCCATTGCTGCTGATCTTTGTCGCTGCGCTGTATTGGCTGCCGCAGGCGATCTGGCCCGATCCCGCCTGGCTGTGGCATTTCCTCAGCCAGGAGATCTGGCCCGCCCCCCTGAGAGAGGGGGATCTGGCCGGTCTGCTGCCGTGGGTCGAGGCGCTGATGCCGCAAGTGTGGCAAGGGTTGCAGGCGACCGTGCTGCTGTCGGGGCTGGCGTTGGCGTTGAGTTTCGCCTTCACCCTGTTGTTCTGGCCCTGGGCCAGTCACGCCGTGGCCGGTCGTTGGCGATGGTTGGGTCAGGCGGGATTGCTGCTGGGCCGGTCGGTGCCCGAGTTGCTGCTGGCCTTCGTGCTGGTGCTCATCCTCGGGCCCAGTTTGTTGCCCGCGGCACTGGCATTGGCGCTGCATAACGGTGCGCTGGTGGCGTTTCTGACCGCCCGAGAAGCGGATCGCATCGTGCTGCGTCAGGACGCCAGTCGCGGGTTGGATCGACTCCACTACGAATTGCTACCGCGGGTCTACCCCGGAATGGCCAGTCTGTTGATGTACCGCTTTGAGAGCATGGTGCGGGAGACGGCGATGATGGGCATGGTGGGGATCGCGACGCTGGGTTTCTATGTCGACAGCGCGTTTGAGCTGTTTCGCTTTGACGACGCGTTGGCGCTGATTGCGATCGCCGGCGCGTTGAACCTTCTGGTCGAAACCCTCAGCCGACGGGCCTTTCGGCAATCCTGAGTTGAGGGCCAGCTGGCCATTGTCGTCCCGCCAGCCCGCCACATTGAGCAGCGCCTGCAATATCAGGGGATAGATGCGCTGGTGGCGGGCGTCCTGGTGTTTCGGCCCAGATGTCTGCACCAGCCAGGGTACCAGAGGCGTTATCTGGTGCAGTATCACGCCGCCGCGCGGCTGCTGGATGAATTCGACCACCAATCCCTCAATCCCCATCATCTGTTGCAGGCGGTCAAAGCCATCGACGTCCACATCGGGCAGGCTGACCGGGTGCGTGTCATCAGGGGTCAGCAAAGTGAGGACCCGGCCGACAACCACCCCCCACAGCAAGGGCTGATGGCGTTCAGCGGGACGCCCCTCCAACCGGCAAGCCACCGGCTGTTGCAGTGTTCGCCAGGGCACTTGTTGCCATTGCAGGCGACTGTGGATGGTCAGGGGTTGGGCCTCCGGCACTGACCGGTCCCGCAGCAGAAAGGGCACGCCAAGGGTGCGGGCCAGGGGGGCAAAATTTTGTGTGCTGTCGCAGCGCCGGTAGTGCACGCAACGAAGCCCGAGGGTTTGTGCGGTGGCCAGTGCGGTGGTGTGGCGCACGCGATGCAACCGGGAAACCGGGTTCCACAGGGGTAAGCCACGGGATTGGTATTGGGGTTCCAGGGTCAGCAGGTCGGCCCAGGGGGCGCTGGCGAGGTCGGGCTCCGGGGTCGTGACCCAGGGCACCAGGGCACGGCCTGCGGGCCACCAGTGTGCCTGCACCCCAACACTGCCGCTGAACCGGAGGTGGCGGTACACCTCTGGACGGTGGCGGCTAAGCCAGTCGAACAGGTCAGTATTGAGTTGGTGAGGGCAATCCACCGCGATGTGGATGTGAGGGCGCCCCAGCAGAAATTGCAGGTTTCGAAGGTGAAAGCGCCACCAGCGCCGCCCCCATTGGCGCAGCGCCGAAACGTTAACTGAACCGATCATGATGTCGTGACTGTCCCTGCCAATCTTGGGGGGATCCGGCGCTGAACGAGGGCCGGCATCCCCTGAGCTTCCTTTCCTTAAAGCGTAGACAAAACAGAAAGACGCACCCTGATCACTTGTTGTTCAGGACACTGTTTATTTATCCAGTTGCCTTTGCTACTCTGGGCCAGGATTGAGCCAACGACAATGAGGATGCGGACATGGCGGTGATCGTCAAGTACGTGGTGGAGCGGGACGGAGAGGAGCGGATGACCTTTTCAACCAAAGCCGAAGCGGACGCCTACGACAAGATGCTGGATCTGGCTGAGACGCTGGAGCCTATGCTGGCCCAGTCGGCGCTGGTGGAAGAGGATAACCTCGAGCAACTGGCGCTGTACCTGGCGGAACGTAAGGGCGAGCTGATGGCATTGCTGAAAGGGGGGAAGGTCGCCAAAGCGACCGCAAAAGCCCCGGCAAAGTCAGCGGAAAAAGCCAGCAAGGCCGCCTGATTCAGGCACAAAAAAGACCGGCAGTTGCCGGTCTTTTTTTATGCGTTGGAGTCCGGCTTTCTGGCCAGAGGGTGGATGGCCCAGGCGGCAGTCAGGCTAAACAGCATGACGCCGGCCATGATGGCAGCCAGCCGCATCCAGGGGGCTCCGGTGGCCTGACGCTGGGTGACAAACTCCAGGGTGTTGGGAAACCAGACGGCAGCCACCCCAATCACCAGCCCGGCTTGCAGCAACTGAATCGCCCATCGCTGACGAACAAACAACAGCACCGGCGCCAATGCCAGCACCGCCATCGGAAGCTGAGCTCCAAAGCGCATAAAGTGGGCGGCCAACAGCAGGTAGGCCAGCACCAATAACGGGATCCGCCAGAACATTGCACTCTCCTTATCTCAATGCTGCAAACCGTAATGCATTGTTTTGAAAAGCGCACTGCCTCAAAAGGGGTAGTTTGTCGGGGGGAGTGTGACCCGCGTGGCAAATTGGCAAAATGGCATAAAAAACCCGCCTGGCGGCGGGTTTCGGCGGAACGTAACTCAGGCGTCTTTCGGGCCTTTGCGGCGGCTGGCACCGGGCGCTTTGGGGCTGTTGGCCTGCACCAGTTCGCCGGTCAATTCTGCGACGGTCTGGCCGTACTGGGTCAGGGCGTCAAAGCTGGTTTTCAGGTAGCTCTCCACCCCTTCGCGGAACTGGTTACCCAGCTCCACCTGCTTCTCCATCAACTGCATCGGGGTGGCGCACTGGGCCAGGGCCTGGGTGTTTTCCAGACTGCTTTGCACCAGCTGGTTAACGAAATCATTGTTTCGCACCGCAGCATCAGTGGCGAATTGGGTGCTCAGTTCACGCACCTTGCTGTTGGCCTCGATGTTGCGCTGCAATTGCTCATCAAACTGGGTCTTTACGTCGGTAAACATGGCTTGAGCCCCCATAAATGGTGTTGGAAATAAATTGTGCGCTGCACAATCTGATTTCAATTTAGGCGCTCTGCGGCGAAAGATCAAGCAAAATTGTGCGGCGCACAATAAAGTCCGATGGTCCGTACCTTCGCTTGCCCCTTTCCTTGGGGTGCGCAACGCCCTAGACTGGGCGA
>CAZWED010000069.1:0-12851 GCA_964632645.1 uncultured Ferrimonas sp.
CTGATAGAAGAAGGGGTAGGTGCTGATCCAGTCGGTGCGATGGCCCTGGTTGCCCGCCATCACAAACACCGCGCCGCTGCCCACGGAGCAGTATCGACCGATGATCAGCTTATCCACATCGTCCCGATCCGGCGCCAGATAGCGCACGCAGTGTTCGAACGGGTGGCCATGGTAATAGCCCGAGTAGTAGCTGTGCTCCCCCACCCGGATATTGGGGTTGCTGATCTGCTCGGCGATCGGTTTGCCCGCGAAGGGCGAGTCGAAATAGGACGTCATTGTGCACCTCTGGTCGAGGCGAAAGGATAGGATAACCCTCGCGGCAAAACCGTGCGCGAACGGGCGTTTTGTCCGCGCACCGGCGGTTTACGGTGGATCAGTATGGGGCCGAGGTGGCGGGGATCCACTCCGGCGTCCCGAGGGGCACAATCTCCTCCCCTTCGGCCAGCAGGGCACTGTTGTCGTCGCACAGCACCACCGGGCAACCGACCCGCAGTGCCAGCGTCCGGGCGTCGGTGCGCATTGCGGCGGAGGCGTGAGGCACCATCATTATGGGCAACAGCCCGAGTCCGCTCAGGTCCTCCAGGCCCACCTCGTTGCGATCGCCACAGAGCAGGGCCGATTCGATGGATTGGGTCATGATCATGGCACCGGCACTGACGCCGACCATCGCCCGCCCGGCTTCGGCCCGCTCACGCAGGCAGGGCAACAACCCTCGGTATCGCAGGGCCGCAAGAAAGCGGAAGGGGTTGCCCCCGCTGAGATGCACCAGGTCACAATCCAGCACGCGTCTGGCGGCGTCGGCATCATAACGGCCCTCCAGTTCCAGATAGTGCACCTCCCCCGCTCCCGCGCGGCGATAGCGCTGCATCACCGGCTCAAAATAGCGCCACTGGGGATCGGGTTCCGAGGCGATGTAGCCGACAGAGGGTTGATGCAGGCCCGCCAGCAACTGACGCTGGGCCGACTGGGCGACGGGGTGTTCCGGGTGACTGAGCAGTGCGATCATCCTTGCATGGGCCCCCTCTCCCCGTAGGCCGTTGTCGGCGTCCTTTCCTGACGCCCGCGGACAAAGGTGTTTCGTACCCGGCGGGAACGCAGCATGTAGGGGATCCAGATGACGCTGCTCACCACCAGCCGCACCAACTGCCCGAGACTGTCGTTATCCAACACGACCTCCCCCGGCAACACCAGCGTGGTCAGCCAGATGTCGATGGGGATAAACAGCAGGGAGAGGATCAAAAGCAGGATGTAAAAACGGGGAAACCAGTGATGACGGGTGAAAAACAGCCCGACCAGCAGCAAGGTGGCCAGCAGCATCAGGACGTTGAAGGCGAGTTCGCCGAGGATCAGCGGCCCCCAGAACGGGTGATAGCCCTCAAAACCCGGGTCGGTTAATACCGCGAAGGTGCCGTCGGTGAAGAGGTCGGGGTAATAGCGCAGCTCAAACAGCAGCCGGATGGGCGCCAGGCAGACGCCCACCCCCACCAGTATCAACCATCCCCCAAGGCCAACGGGCCCCGCTTCGCTGCCCATCGCCGGCTTTGGCTGTGTGTTCATGTCACGGTCCTTGTGAAAGGGCGCCCCTCCCGGGCAACCCGTAGGCTTAAGCTAGCAATCCGGCGAGCCGGGCGACAAGAGGTTTCTTCAATCCAGCCGCTTTTTAAAACGCAGCGACGCCACCACCAGACCCACCAGGGTGAAACCCGCCAGCCAGAGCGCATCCGGCTGCAGATCGGCGAGCGTCGCGTCCCGCAGAATCACCCCACGAATCGCCCTCATAAAGTGGGTCGCGGGCAGCGCTTCGGCGATCTGTTGAGCGAGCCGTGGCATCCCCTCGTAAGGGAACATAAAGCCGGAGAGCAAGATGGAGGGCAGCAGGACAAACACCGTCATCTGCATCGCCTGCAACTGGTTACTGGCCAGCGTCGAGATCACCAGCCCCAACGAGAGGCTGGCGGCAATAAACAGACCGGTGATCCCGGCAAGGCTCGCCAGAGAGCCACCAATGGGCACATGAAACACCCAGTATCCCAGCCCCAGGATGATGCTGACCTGGATGAATCCGATAAAGACATAGGGGATGATCTTGCCCAGCATCAGCTCGATGGCGTGCACCGGCGTGTTGATCAGCATCTCCATGTTGCCCCGCTCACGCTCCCGCACGATCGCCGCAGAAGTGAACATGATCATCGTCATTGTCAGGATGATGCCGACCAATCCCGGCACAACATTCACCGCGGTGCGCTGCTCGGGGTTGTAAAACAGGGTGACCTCAAAGGTGGGCACGGAACGATTGACCGGCTGGCGCAGCAGTTCTTTCAACGGCATACCGCGCAGCCCCTTGATGGCCGCCGCAATCATGGTGTCCGAGCCGTCCACCAGCCAGTGCGCTACCGGTCGGCTGGTCTCTTCGTCGGTGGCTGGCGGCGTGCCCAGCCCAACACTCTGGTTGCGCACCAGGCGCTGGCCGAGGTCTTCGGGTATCACCAGCGCCGCCCGCACCCGCGAGCCTTTGATCGCCGCTTCCGCCTCTGCCACGGTGAGGTAGCGTTCGGTCACGTTCACCACCTGGGTGGCACTGACGGTCTGCACCAGTATTCGCGACAGGGTCGTGTTGCTCTGGTCCACCACCGCCACCGGAATGTGGCGGATGTTGGTGTTGATGGCGAAACCAAACAGCAAAAGCTGGATAAGCGGGATCATCACCACCATGCCAAAGGTCATGCGGTCGCGGCTGAGCTGAGTCAGCTCTTTGCCGACAATGGCCAGGATCCGGCTAAGACTCTGCATGGCGTTGCCCTCCCCGGCCGCCGGTGCAGGTGACGAACACGTCTTCGAGACTGGGCCGCACCGGCTCAATGCTGTGCGCCGACGCCAGCATCGGCAGGCTGGCCAGCCACTGCTCCGGCGCCGCCACACGATCGGCAATCAACACTCGCAGCCGCGCCCCCAGCTGGGCCGCAGACATCACCTCCGGCAGTGCCATCAGCTGCTGTTTCAGCCCCCTCAGATCGGGGGCGGCCACCTCCACCACCCGGGCCCCCATCGACGCCATCAGCCCCTCCGGGGTGCCGTCCGCCCGCTTCTGCCCCTCCTCCAGAATCGCCAGCCGGTGGCAGCGCTCTGCTTCATCCATGTAGTGGGTGGACACCAGGATGCTGGTGCCCTGGTCGCACAGATCGAACAGCTGTTCCCAGAAGTCCCGGCGATTCTCCGGGTCCACCGCCGAGGTGGGCTCATCCAGAAACAGCAGGCGCGGTTGATGCAGCACCGCGGCGGCCAACGCCAGCCGCTGTCGCTGCCCGCCGCTCATGCTGCCGGCCCGCTGACGGGCGTGTTTGCCAAGGCCATAGACCGACAGCAGTTCGTCGATCCGCGCGCGCCCCGTCCGGTAAGGCAAGCCGTAGATGCGTGCGACGAATCGCAGGTTTTCCACCACCGTCAGGTCGTCGTAGAGGGAGAATTTCTGGGTCATGTAGCCGATCTGCCGTTTCAGCGCTTCGGCTTCGGCGGGCAAGGCGTGGTCCAGCACGCGTACCGTCCCCTCGGACGGGGTGAGCAGGCCGGTCAGCATCCGTATGGTGGTGGTTTTGCCGCTGCCGTTCGGCCCGAGAAAGCCATAGATGGTGCCCGGGGCCACATCCAGATCGATGCGGTCAACGGCGGTCACTTCACCAAACCGCCGGGTCAGCCCCCGGGCTTCAATCACCGCCGTCATCCCCTACTCCCCACCCGGCAGCGCAACCTGTACCGGCACGCCGCTGGGCAGTACCGAGGCGGCGTCCGGAAGTTGCACCTCGGCGAGGTACATCAACCGGCTGCGCTCCTCCTGATTCAGCGCGTAATAGGGGGTAAACGCCGGTTCCTGACTGATCCAGCGGACGATGCCTGCCAGCGGGTCGGCCAGGCCGTCCACCTTGACCATCAGCTGCGTTCCGGTAACGACGTGCACGCGATAGGGCTCCGGCACATAGATGCGGGCGTAGGGGGCCGAGTCCGCCAGCAGCACCGCCACCGGACTGCCGACCGTGACCCGCTCCCCCAGGTTCCAGGGCAGGTTGTCCAGTACGCCGTCCCGGGTGGCGGTGATGGTGAGGTCTTCCAGGCGCTTGCGTTCGCTGTCCAGCGCGGCCACGTTGGCCGCCAGCTCCGCCTCGGCCATCCTCAGGTCCTCCTCCCGGGTGCCGTTGGTCAGCTCCCGCAGTTGCTCCTGGGCGCTGCGCAGATTGGCGTCCGCCGCATCACGATTGGCCAGCGCCCGGTCCAGCTCCGCCTGGCTGATCATTCGGGCGGCCACCAAATCCCGGTTGCGACGGTAGGTATGCTGGGCGTCGAGCAGAGTCGCCCGGGCACCGGCAACCCGGGCCTGAGCCGCCGCCACCTCCTCCTCGCGGGCGCCGTTACGCAACTTCTCCAGGTTGGCCTGGGCGCGCAGCACCTCCGCCTCGGCCCGGGCCACCATCGAGCGCTGCTGGCGATCGTCCAGCCGCACCAGCACGTCACCGGCCCGGACCGCCTCGCCCTGCGCTACCGGCAGCCCCACCACCACTTCGTTGACCGTGGCCGTCAGTGCAACCCGGTCCCGCTCCAGTGTGCCCAGCGCCTGATGGGACGCGGTCGGCGAACACGCCGTCAGGGCCAGCCATACCAAACTCCAGAGCGCTCGTGTCATGGTGTGCCTCATTAGGGTTTCAATCTGGTGTTACTGTTGGTCAAATTCGATGGGAATACAAGGTGATGAGATCAACCCCCGACGCCTTTCCCCGCCCCCGTTGCCTCTCTTTGCTCAACCGCTGGCTACACTAAACGATGCAAGTCGACGTTGGGAGTGGGCCCACCATGAGTGCAGAAGCTCGCATCCACATACTGCAAGGCGTACTCCGTGTGGCGGGCGTCATTATGGCGTTCGGCTGGTTGCCTTTGTCCTGGCTCTGGCCCTCGGGGTGGGGATGGCACCTGGAGACCGACCACCTCTATTTTGAACTGATGCTGGGGATCTACGCGACCCTCGGGGTGTTCCTGTTCTGGGCCGGCAGCGACCCCCTCGCCCACCGCAGCCTCATCTGGTTCGCCGCCTGGTCCAGCCTGGTGCATGGCGCGATCATGACCTGGCAGGCACTGAGGGACCCGGCCCACTTTGGCCATTTCTGGGGGGATGTTCCGGCCCTGCTGCTGTTGGCGTTGCTGATCTTTGTGTTGATGCCGAAAAAAGGCTGGGACCTCTCCTGACCCTTGATTGCACCTCGCAGGCCCCCTGTGATATACGGTGATACTCCATTGTTTTCACGGAAGATTTCGTTGTGCAGGATCACACCCAGGACCTCGAGTTTGTTCGCTCGGCCACCCTCAGCACCATCGCCCATACCGACATCCGTCCCAGTCTGCTGCACGGTTTTGGCCTGCACGCCACCGCGCCCATCGCCGCGGACACCCTGCTGTGCGTACTGGACGGCCAGGTGATGCCCATCGCCCATTATCAGGCGATCGAAGCGCAGGTCGGCCCCACGCTCGGGGGCTATCGCAAGTACGTCTACATGGAGTGCAACTACCTGGATGGGGAAACCCTGCTGGCCCGGCCCTTCCGCACCAGCTACAGCTACATCAACCACTCCCGTAGCCCCAATACCGAGTTGCGGCGCCACCCGCTGCGGCTGGTTGCCCTGCGGGACATTGCGCCGGACGAAGAGTTGACCGTGGACTACCGGAAAGAGCAGCTTTCCGACGACTACCTGAATGACCCCGCCAAGCAATTTCTCTGAGCGGGGCCACACAACATGATTACGATTCGCGTGATGTGCGTTCAGCCCATTGAGGTGAGCGTTGAGCAGTATGAACACCTGCTGGTACGGAAGTCCCACGCCCGCTCGTTGCGGGATCGCTACAACGACAACCCCTTTCAGGCCCGCTGGCTGCAACAGTTTCGCCAGCATCATCGCAAGTTTGTGAGCTGCAAATCGCTGCTGGCCGATACCGACCTGAGGGTGGACGCCAACCTGCTCCGCGCCGACCTTCAGCAACCGGCGTTTCTGGTGGGCGGCACGCACGACCTCTCCCCCTACCTCCTGCCGGATGAAACCGTTTACGACCTGGTGTTCGACCCCCGCTTTTTCAACTTTGTGCTGGTGTACGAACTGGCTTTCGCCCTGCCGGAGCACAAGCTGGGTCAAGTCCTGACCGCGGATCAGGCGGACGTCAGCCAGGATGACCTGTACAACACCGTGCGCCGCCTGATGGTGAAAGAGCAGGACGACTGCGCCCTGTCCGAATGGGCCAACGCCATCCGCGCCCAGGTGCTGGATGAGGTGGAGCGGATCTGCCGGGCAGAGCGTCGCCGCAATGGCCAGAGGGTCGCCAGCATCGGCAACAACTCCGGCAACATTACGGTGTTTGTCGACGCCTCCGCCAAAAACGAGCGGGTCAAAAACCTGTTCCTCAACTGCAACGCCAACGCCGAGCGCCTGCTGGGCAACCGCACCACGGTGGTGGATAACGACAAGGTGCACTACGCCTTTTTCAGTCGTTTTCACACCATTATCAGCGACGATCCCCGCTATTACCTCCGTTATGCCCCGATCCAGTATCACATCCAGTTCGTCTGGTTTTACGTGCGCTACTACAGCGAGATCATGGAGGCGCTGAACCATCATGTGCTGGCCCTCAACAGCCGTGCCCGCCTCAGCAGCAAACGCCACGTGATCGACGAGTACATCAACAAGATTGAGCAGCTGAAGATGCACAACGAGAACTTCAAGCTGGCGATCGAATCGGACAACACCGCGGTGTACGGCAAAATCGAGGGCAAATGGAACATCGAAAGCAGCCTGGCCAACGCCCAGTCCTACGTCTCTTTTTTCAAGGACTACCTGGAGCGGGCGTACATCCGCAAAGCGGAGCGGGCCAGTCAGCGCCAGAACCACATTCTGTTCGTGATTTCCTGCATCCAGATCCTCGGTCTTATCAGCATCTGGAGTGACTACCTGGGGCTGTCCAAACTGCACAGCGCGGTGATGGGGCTGCATCATCAGAGCGCCAACGAATGGGTGCTGCAGTTCAACACCTGGCTGCCCATCGGTCTGTTTGCCAGCCTGGTCTCCCTGGTGGTGTTTGCCTACATCAAGCGCGACTGATTGAAAGAGGAACCGATGCTGTGAACACCAAGCGCGAGGTGAGGCTGCAGTACTCCCCCCTGGGGCTGATTGCCCTGCAACTGCGGCAGGCCAGACACCAGCGGGGATGGAGCCAGGCTGAGGCGGCCAAAGCGACGGGGGTGTCGGTCTCCACCGTCTCGCGAATCGAAAACGGCTGGCCCATCGGCTCAGTGCGCCTGTTTGAGCGCTACCTGGCAGGGCTGGGGTTTGAGCTGACCCTGCAACCCGCCGTTCGCCGCCTGCCCAAGTGGGACGACATCGAACTGCTGTTTCACGAGGACGGCGCATAACAAGGCAACGCGAAACGGCCCGGGACCCGTTCAGGGCCGACCGTTTTCGCGATGCCGTTCACACCCGGACGTCGCTGCCCCTCTAGCCGCAGCAAACCCAGAGGGAGTACCATTACGCCCCTCCCGCTTTCGTCATACCAACCGCAAATTCAACCCTGACAATGAACGAGCAACACACTGACCCCCTCTCCCGACTGCAGGCTGAGCACCCCCAATGGTTTCGGGCCAACGGCGCGATACAGCCCCACGCGCCCGCTGACTTTAAGGCGCAGTGCTATAACGCCCAGATAGCGTCGAAACGCGTCGAGCTGACCGGCCCCTGGGTCAATGCCAAGGCGCCCCATGAGCACCGTTGCCTGATCTGCTCCGCGACCTTTACCGCCATCCCCAAGGAGTTTAAGCGCCAGGCTTCCGGCTGCCCGGCCTGTCAGCAGACTGCGGTGGATGACGCCCCGACAGCGCCCCCGGTAAAGGGCCCGACCCCGGCGGACGAACGAGCGCAGAGAAATCAGCAGATCATTGCGCTGTTTGACCAGAAGTACCCCATCAGCGCAGAAGAGATCGTTGAGGCACTGGGCCTATCCATCCGCCCCTCCACCGTCGCCAACATTCTGCAGGCCGCGCTGAAATCCGGCCAATGCCCGAACGCCGCCCGGCGCATCGCCGAAGAGAAGGCCGCCGCGAAACGGCAACGAGAGCTGGACAGGATCGGCGAGTCTCTGCCGGAGGGCGAAGATTTCGTCATCCTGGACAGTGAAACCACCGGACTGGGGGACGACGACGAGATCATTGAGCTGACGGTGATCAGCTCAAGCGGCGAGGTGCTGCTTGATACCCTGCTCAAACCCCGCAAGCGGGTCCCGGCAGAGGCCACGGCCATTCATGGCATCAGCAACGCCCACCTGAAACACGCCCCCACCATCGAGCAGGTATTGGCACGCCTTTGTGCCATCACCCGGGACAAAAACATCGTTGCCTACAACGCCGGTTTTGATAAGCGCTTACTGCAGCAAAGCCTGGAAAAAGCGGGATGCGAAACACCGAGACGCAAGTGGATTTGCGCCATGAAGGCGTACATCCACAAACGCCACCTTGAGCGCTGGCCCAAGCTGGTGAACGCGGCGAAGTACGTGGGTTTTCCCACCGACCATGCCCATCGCGCCATTTCCGACTGCTTTATGACCCTCGCCGTCATCCACTATGTGCAAACCGGTGAGCGCAACGCCCTGGCCCTGAAGGCGCCCGAGCCGACACCGTTGAAACGGGACAGGACCATGGCGCTGTGGGCGGCCGCAGTCACTCTCGCCCTGCTGCTGGTGCTGATGACCTGACACCCAACCTGCGCCGGGGGACGCCTGCGGGCTCCCCCGGCCGACGCAATCCACAACCGCTCGCCATCGCAAAACGCTATCCTCTACAGGTACTCCGACGCCCTTCCCCGCCTCACCCGCCGAAACGGACGGACTGGCCCCCCAGAACAAGGAGTTTGCCCATGCCTCACCTGAGCCGGTTTCTGTGCGCCGCATTGTGCCTGTTTCCCCTGTCAACGATGGCGGAGCAGGCGGACACCCTCTATCGGGGCGGTCCAATCCTGACCATGAATGACGCCCGGCCCAAGGCGGAAGCGCTGGCAGTGAAAGACGGCCGCATTCTTGCGGTGGGTAGCGAAGCGGAGCTGATGACATTCAGCGGCCCCGACACCGAGATCCGGGAGCTGAACGGCGCGGCCCTGATCCCCGGCTTTGTCGACGCTCACGGCCATGTGGCCGCGGTCGGATTACAGGCACTGGCGGCCAACCTGCTGCCGCCGCCGGATGGCGAGGGCAACAGCATTGAGGCGCTGCAAAAGGTGCTGCGCCAGTACGCCGGGCAATACCAGGCCCGGGTTGAGCGGATCAACGCCATCATTGGCTTCGGTTACGATGATTCGCAGCTCAAGGAGCAGCGGCATCCCACCCGGCAGGAACTGGATGCGGTGCGGGACGACATCCCGGTCTACATCGTTCATCAGTCCGGCCACCTGGCGGTGGCCAACAGCAAGGCGCTTGAGATCGCCGGCATCACGGAACAAAGCGAAGAGATGCCCGGCGGCGTGATCCGGCGGGAAAGCGGCAGCCAGATGCCCAACGGCGTACTGGAAGAAACGCCCCACTTTGTGGCGCTGCAAAAAGTGCTGGGCAACCTCGATGCCGACGGCGCCATCGAAATGATTCGGGCAGGCAGCGAACTGGTGGCCTCCTATGGCTACACCACGGCCCAGGAGGGGCGCGCCACCACCGGGCAGGTGAAATCGATGCAGGCGCTGGCCGCCGCTAACCCGGGGTTCCTGATCGACGTGGTGGCCTACCCCGATGTGCTGGTGGACCGCGACTTTATTGCCGAACAGGCTTCCCGCGAGTACCGCAACCGGCTGAGGGTCGGTGGCGCCAAACTGACCATCGACGGCTCGCCACAGGGGTTCACCGCCTGGCGGGATCGCCCCTACTACGCGCCACCGCCTCAGCTTCGGGCCGACTACGTGGGCTACCCCGCCGCCACGCCGGACCAGGTGTTTGACGCGGTGGACTGGGCTTTCGCCAACAACATTCAGCTGCTCACCCACGCCAACGGCGAAGCGGCGACCGACCTGCTGCTGGCCGCCGTTGGCGCCGCCACCAGCCAGCACGGCAATGAGGATCGCCGGGCGGTGCTGATCCACGGCCAGTTCCTGCGGGAAGATCAGGTGGACGCCATCAAGCGCCACAAGCTGTTCCCCTCCCTGTTCCCCATGCACACCTTCTACTGGGGTGACTGGCACCGGGAACGCACCGTAGGCCCGGCCCTGGCCGACAACATCTCGCCGACCGGTTGGGTGCTGGCCCGGGGGATGCGGTTCTCTACCCACCATGACGCCCCGGTGGCCTTTCCCGACTCCATGCGGGTGCTGGATGCCACCGTCACCCGGCGCAGCCGCAGTGGCGACATCATCGGCCCGACCCATCGAGTGGACGTGATGACCGCACTGAAAGCGATGACACTGTGGCCGGCATGGCAGCATTTTGAAGAGGCAGAGAAAGGGTCCCTGGAGCCGGGCAAACTGGCCGATCTGGTGATCCTGTCGGCGGATCCCACGGCGGTGGACCCCGAAACCCTCGACCGCATCCGGGTGCTGCAGACCATCAAGGAGGACACGGTGATCTATCAGGCTGAGACCGCTCCGGAGACCAGCCTGCTGTGGCGACCGGCGCCCCATCGCTCCGACCCGGCCGGCCCCTTCTGGAGCGCCACGCTGCATCCGGACCACTGAGCAAAACGTTACTTTCGCCTTACTTAATGCCCGCCCCAAGCGGTTCAGCCAGCGAATCGCTTTGGGTAGGCTAAGTGGCGTTTTTGCCCATAACGGCAACCGCCAACGCTCAGTGGAAAATCGATGCGCTACCTGATTTGGACAACCGACAACAACGCCGACCTGCTCTACGCCTCCGCCCCCGTTCCCGAGTCCAACCAAAGTGAGTTTCTCGCCCGGGTTCTTCCCCGTTTTCTCCCCATCAGTGCCACGTTCTACATCGAAAGCTTCGCTCCGTTGGTGCAAGCCGCGGTGCCGATGAGTTATCTGCTGTCAGACGGCAAGCTCTACTGGTGCCTGTTGTGGCAAGCGGACTTTCTGGCGCTGGAGGTGTCACCGGATGGCGCCCTGCGCGCGGCCGCCGTCCGCAGGCTGGATGACGAGTCCCCCAGCCTGCTGAGCGCTCTGGTGATGGACCCCTGGGAGTCGCAGGAGGATCTGGACGACTATCGGGCGAACGGGTTTGCGCCAGCCTGCGACCAGACGGTCACCGAGTTTTTGACCTGCATCGAACAATT
This sequence comes from uncultured Ferrimonas sp., assembly GCA_964632645.1. Taxonomy (GTDB): domain Bacteria; phylum Pseudomonadota; class Gammaproteobacteria; order Enterobacterales; family Shewanellaceae; genus Ferrimonas. The sequence continues at coordinate 11,282 of CAZWED010000069.1, forward strand.
GGACCACTTGGCTCCCAAAGTGGAACAACGCTTTTTGATGCACCCCGATACCTTTCTTGCTGACTGCCAGGCGAACCTCCGGCACTGGGTAGCCACCGCCCCCTGACACCGGACAGGACCAATGAAAATCCGCCTGCTGTTACAACTGCGCGCACTGCACCGCTTTGCCGGCCCCCAACTCATGTCGCCGACCGAAGCCGACGTGCGCGCGTTTGAGCATCGTCATGCCCTGCGCCTGCCCCCCAACTATCGAACCTTTATTATGGAACTTGGTTTACTCAATCCCGGCGGCATCGCTCTGCTGCGCCTGAATCACCCCCATGTCCCCTATCTCGATCTCGAAACCCAGTTGATCGACACACACCTACAGGGCCTGCCCGGCCATCAACTGCCGTTCGCCCGGGACGATGACCGTTATTACTGTTTTGATTTGCGCACCACCGGTCCGGAGCAGCAGGTGGTGTCGTGGTCGCCCGAAACCGCCAGTCCGGAGCCACGCTGGTGTGACTTCGAACAGTGGGTGGAGCAGTGCTGGATCCCGTCTGCCCGACGCTAATCTCACGCAAAGAGGCGCACTATCGTTTGGTTGACGAGGCCGGATGCCAGGCCAGGGTCCGTCGACCGCACAACGCCCTCGTCGCCGCCATAACGAAAAGTTCATCGGGGCGCCACAGCAAAGAATAACCATACCTTTCAAGTACCTAGTTCACAACACCCCCCTCAATTCGCTCAAAAACGGGAACCGTAACCCGCCATTAACCCATTTGAAACACAACGTCTTCAGGGTGTTCCTCGACGTGTTCAGGGCGCCTCCCTGCCACGCCACTCAACAAGACAACCCTATGGGCTAAGTGGAAAAAACCATGAACAACACTTTCAAGCTTTCTTTGCTGGCGGGGGCGCTTCTGGCGGTTCTGGCCGGGTGCAACAGTGACGGAAACAATGGCATTAACGGTGCGGACGGCGCGCAGGGCCAACCGGGTGAGGACGGCCAGCCCGGTACCGATGGACAGGTGGGCAGTCTGACCCGATTGGCGACCGTCCCCCTGGGCGCCGAAGTCACCGGCATCTTTCTGACCGAGCAGGGTGACCTGTTCTTCAACCTGCAACACCCCTCCAGCGCCAACGTCGAAACCGACCACAACGGCATCCCCTACAACCGGGGTACCGTGGGCGCTCTGACCGGGGTGAACCTGAACCAGCTGCCGATGGACCTGGTCAGTGCCCCCGTTCCGGCTACCGCCAAGGAGCAGGAAACTGTGATGACCGCTTATGGCCGTTATCAGCTGCTCGGTCAGAATGGCGACACCTTTAACGGCAAGCTGGCCAATGGCCTGGGTGTGGTGATGAGTCTGGACGGCGAAAACGCCGTGGTGGACACCGACATGCCGGACTTCAACGCCTTTGTGCCCAACGGCGACGACAAAGGCTTCCTGTTCACCAACTGGGAGTTCATCCCCGGCGGCATGAGCCGCCTGGCGCTGGCGAAGCAGGAGGATGGCAGCTGGCAGGTGGAAGACGCCATGATGGTGGACTTTTCCCCGGTACAGGGCACCGCCGCCAACTGCTT
>CAZWED010000070.1:0-12759 GCA_964632645.1 uncultured Ferrimonas sp.
TGAACCAGTTCAATCAGTTTCTTAATTTTGCGAATGTCCATGGTGGCGCTCAATCCTGTTTCAATTCAGATGCTTGCCGTTTAAGAAAAGCGAGGGCGGCGTCCAGGGCATAACGATAACCGTCAGCGCCAAGGCCGCAGATCACCCCGATGGCCACGTCAGAAAAAAAGGAGGTGTGACGAAACGACTCCCGGGCGTGGACGTTGGAAAGGTGAACCTCGATAAAAGGTTTGGCGACGCCAAGCAGGGCATCCCGCAAGGCAACGCTGGTGTGGGTATACGCAGCGGGGTTGATGATGACGAAATCCGCGTCGCTTTCGTGGATGGCGTCAATGAGCTCCCCCTCATGATTGCTCTGCACATGAGTCAGGGAGGCGCCAGCCTGTTCGGCCTGCTGGCGCAGCGCGTCGACGATGGTTCCCAGAGTCTGGTGACCATAATGGCCTGGCTCGCGCTGACCCAGCAGGTTCAGGTTGGGCCCATTGACCAGTAGTATCCGGAAATTGTTCGACATATTGCTCCCATCCGCAGCGATATTACCGGGAAAAGGCGACCATTTGACGAGGCGTCTAAAGTCTGACCAGTAGTTCCCGTTTCCCCATACTTGGACGGCCATTATAACGACATAGCCGGATATAGCAGCATAATACTGGTCTAATCTCAGCAAAATCGGACCAGTGTTCAGTCCGAAGTTCCCGGTTTACTCTGACGAAGCTTCTTGGTCTGACCCAGGCGCTTTTTGGCGTCAACTCGCCGCTTCTGGGACGCTTTGGTGGGTTTCGTGGCGATGCGCGTTCGCTGCACCACCATGGCGGCATCGATCATCGCCTTGAGGCGGGCAAGCGCGTCCTGCCGGTTCATCTCCTGAGACCGGTACTGTTGCGCCTTAATGATGATTTTGCCCCCAGGGGTGAGGTTGGGGTGCGGGCGGGAGAGGATCCGTTCTTTGTAGTAGTCCGGCAACGAGGTTGAGTGTTTCACGTCGAAGATCAGCATGATGGCGGTGCTGGCCTTGTTGACGTGCTGGCCCCCGGGACCAGAGGCCCGGATCATCTGGAATTCGAGTTCGTGGGCGGGGATGACCACCCGATTGGATAGCGTCAGCATGACGCCATGTTACCCGCTCTGGCGGGCGGGTTCACCTGCTCAGCAACGCATTCACCGCTTCGGTGAAGCGGAAGGTCTCGTGAGGCACCGGTTGGTGCTGGGTCAACAGCTCAAACTGCGGCTGTTTGGCGAAGCGGCGGGCGGCCTCCAGTTCCGTTGGCAGGGTAGCGGTAAGGCGGTACGGTTGGTCGGTGGCGTTAAACACCAGATAAAGCGGGGCGGACACCACCACTTCGTGAAACTCTTTATGGAACAGGTACGGGTTGGCGTAGCGCAGGGTGATCACCTGTTTGCCCGTCGTCAGGCTCAGGGTGGCATCGTAGGGCGAGACCGGCTGGCCATTAACAGCGGTGGCATAAAACCCTTCAGGCAGATGGAGCTGACCGGCCTGAACCAGGCCAGAAAACAGGGTCAGCAGAGCAAACACCAATGTGCGCATACGCGGCCTCCTTATTACTGAAGTATATGTCCACGTTGCGCGTATCCTCCAATCTCCCCCGTTGGCAGTCCTGAAAAAGGAAAAGCGACGCCGTGGCGTCGCTTTTGGGGTCATCGGTGTGTCGCGTTTACAGAGACAGCGCTTTGTTGATGGCCTGGGTGTCGCTGTGTACCTCAACCGGCACAGACTGGTTGCTGCTGGTCAGGGCGATGGTGTCACCGCTTTTCTCAATCTGGTAAGTGGCGCCGGAGGCGGCGTTAAACACCAGGTGCATCGGAGCCGATACTTTGTACTCGTTCAGTTCACGGCTGATGATGTTGTTTTCTTCGTAGCGAACGGTCACCACTTGCTTGCCGGCGCCCAGTTGGATGCTGTCAGCGTGGGTGGAAACGGCTTGGCCATTTACCGCGGTGGCGTAAAAGCCATCGGGCAGTTGCAGCTGGCCGGCTTGAGCGGCAGCAGACAGAACCAGAGCGGAAGCCAGGGTAGTCAGAGTAGTAATGGTGTTGCGCATAGTGAATCTCCTTCTTAGTTACAGCGCCAGAAGGTTCATCGCTGGCCGGCGCCCGTCGATGACCCACTCAACTGCTGGGGCGGCCCTTCCAGTTAGGCTCTGTCCCGTGACCTTGGTGTTGTTATCAGGATGGTCACTGCAGCTGTGATAACTTTTTACCACTCCATAACAAGGAAGTGAACTCGGCAGTGGATATGAGCTGCCTTTTAGGGGGTAATTCAGTGGGATCTTCTGTTCAAGATCAGTCGAATAGTGATCCTGTGTTTTTTTTCTGTTCAATTTCCTGCCGCTTTGGCAGGGAGGCGAAGGAAAAAAGAGCAGATCTTCCAAATTTTAACAACCCTGTAAGGAATCGTTATCCTGAAGGGCGGGGATCGCGGAGTCATGGGGCGCAGGGGCTTGTTGCCACCCTATGGCCTGAGTGAAACTGTCAACTTTACGAAACACTTGAACGAGTTAACGAAGAGAACGACACAGGATGTTACAACTGGTTGTGGGGCCAGAGGCCCGAAAACGGATTCTGGAAGAGGGTTTTCATCCCGCGTTGTTCGATAAGGTGATTGCCGCCAGTGGTGGCCCGAAATGGATCCCGCTGGCGGCGTTGGACCGTCACCTTCTCTACCGATTCTTTCCGCAGGACCACCCCCTGTCATTGCTGGGCACCTCCTCGGGGGCCTGGCGCTGTGCCATGCTGGCCGATCCGGCAGGAGAGCAGGCCCACCGACGTTTGCAGGACGGCTACATTCACCAGCGCTATGACCGGCCGCCCACTCCGGCGGAGGTGGATAGGGTGTGTGGCTCCCTGCTGGCCCGGGCTGTGGCGCAGGGGGCGCCAGGGATATGCGCCAACCCCCATCGTCGCCTGAATGTGATCATCTGCCGTGGCCGGCACTTTAATCGCAGTGGCCGGCGGGCCAGCCAGCTGGCCGGTTTGATGGTCACGGCGGTCACCAACCTGGCCAGTCGCCATACCTTGCCAATCAGCTGGGAGCGGGTGGTGGTTTCCGCCGACCCGGACACCCCGTTTGCCACGATGTCGGATCTGCCCACTGAGCTGGCCAGCCTGACCCCGGAGAACCTGCTTCCGGTGCTGCTGGCCACCGGCAGCATTCCTCTGGTGCTCTCCGGCGTGCGGGACATTCCGGGCCTGCCGGAGGGGCGTTATTTTGATGGCGGAGTCACCGACTACCACCTGGATCTGCCGGCTCTCAAGTCCGGCGGGCTGACCCTCTATCCCCACTTCTATCCCCATGCGGCACCGGGTTGGTTCGACAAGCGCCTGCCCTGGCGACGGGCGGGCGAGAACTTCGATAAGGTGGCGATACTGGCGCCGGATCCCACCTTCATTGCCCGTCTGCCGGGGGGCAAGCTGCCGGATCGAACCGACTTTAAACAGCTGGAAACCGAACGTCGCATCCGGCACTGGGAGCGGGCCGCTGAACTGGGGGAGGCCCTGGTGGACACCTTCGAACGGCTGGTGGCGAACCCGGCGTCCTACCTGCGTTCACTTTAATCGATAAGGGCAAACGGCTCCGACCCTATTGCGATGCAAATGATAATGGTTATCATTGGATCATCAATCAGGAGGACGCCGTTATGCTCAAGACTTTCACTTTTGCCGTTATGCACTTTTCCATCGCTTTTGCCCTGGCCTATCTCATTACCGGCAGCATCGTGATCGGTGGCTTGCTGGCGGTACTTGAGCCGATGGTGAACACTGTGGGGTACGCCATCCATGAACGGGTCTGGAAGCGGATCGAACAGCGCCGCAGTGAGGCGCAACGCAACGAGGGGCGTTTTGCCCTGCCGGCCTGACCGTCCGGCATTCTCTCCCTCCTCAGCACAGGCCCGCATTCCGCGGGCCTGTCGCGTTTCAGGCCGACCTCCACGGCACGGTGGGCGAACGCTCAGTCCACACCTTCTCCTACCGCCTCGCTTACATCCAGCGCAGTCCCCCACGCCCGATGCGGCACCGGTTCTCAGGCACAAACAAAAACGCCAGCGTGGGAAACGCCGGCGTTTTACTCAGGAATGACGATGAAAGACCAGAAACGCATTTGCAGGGACGTTGGAGAGAGGCCGGTGAGTCACCGGTTCGCTTCCGTTTGGTCTGGGTAAAGCATCCCACAGCGGCAGGTGTCTGTTCCAACGGCTAAAAGCTATGGCAGTAATCGATTTTTCATCGAAACCGTAAGCCAGAACGGGGCGCTGAAAACAAAAACGCCAGCGTGGGAAACGCCGGCGTTTTGCTTAGGGATGACGATGAAAGACCAGGAACGCATTTGCAGGGACGTTGGAGAGAGGCCGGTGGGTCACCGGTTCGCTGCCATTTGGTCTGGGTAAAGCATCCCACAGCGGCAGGTGTCTGTTCCAACGGCTAAAAGCTATGGCAGTAATCGATTTTTCATCGAAACCGTAAGCCAGAACGGGGCGCTGAAAACAAAAACGCCAGCGTGGGAAACGCCGGCGTTTTGCTTAGGGAGGATGATGAAAGACCAGGAGCGCGATTGCAGGGAAAGTGATGACGCCGGATGGGAAGACCGGTATCGGCGCGCCCTGGTCTGATTGATACCTTCGCATGGTGCGCATCCCGTCGGCCAACGGGTCTGCTCTATTGTGGTTATCGGAAAAGCCGCAATGGGGAGCCGGACGGCCTGACATCGGCGGAAGCAAAAAAAAACGCCAGCCACAGGCTGACGTTTTTCTTAGGATGATGATGAAGGGTCAGACAGGCAATCGAGGGCGAGTTCGAAGGGATGGACCGTGTTGGGAAAGACACGGAGTGCCTGTCCGACCGAGGTCAGAATCGCACAGTCACCGAGGGCCGGGCCAACGTAAAAGACACATCAGTTCAATCGCTTTTTTGCGTCTGAAACCCGGGAACTTTGACTCCGGTCTGTTTGTACAGAGCTACACTGAGAGAACACCGTCAGCGAGGAGCCCGCTATGAAGCGCATCGAAGCGGCGCTGCTCCCAATCGACGACCCGGTCTTGCCGGAGGGTCGCAAAGAGCTGCGCATCGTGACTCCCGGGCAACTAAGGATGGTGGCTGCATCACTCAAGGAGAGAGCCAACCTTGCGGTTTGCATGAGCCGTGAGGAGGGAAGCATGCCCTGTTATCCCATCGCGACCCTGGTTGAGGTGGTGGACTTTTTTCAGCTGGACGACGACGCCCTGTCGGTGGTGGTAGAGGGGCGACAGCGCATTCGGGTGCTCGATACCTGGGCCTCCCCCGATGGGGTATGGATGGGGGACGCCATCAGGATGAGCAACTGGCCTTCGTTTCCGCTGGATAACCACTTTCTGGTGCTGGGTGAGGCGCTTCGCCGCCTCTATGAAGCCCAGCCGGAGTTGGGTCATCTGTATCATGAACCGCATCTGGACGATGCTTGCTGGGTCAGTCAGCGTTGGCTGGAAGTGTTGCCGTTGGTTGAGCAGGAGAAGCAGCGTCTGATGGGACAGCCGGACTGCGGGAAGACCATGCAGTACGTGCTGTCCCTGATTCTGTCCCACCAGTAGCCCGCCGCTCAGGCGGGCTTTTTCATTAACTCCACTACCTGTTCGGCCACACCGGTACCGGCGGCCTCGTAGATGTTGTAGACCGAGTGAACGCCCATTTCGTGCAAGGCTTCCGCCTCTTCCGGCCAGCGGGAGATGGCGGCCACCTGACCCTGAAAATCGATGCGGGCGAGTTGCTCGGCGGTGAACAGGTTACCCTGGTGAGCGGGCATGGCGAGGATCACCAGCTCCACCGTGTCGGAGCGCTCGAGTTTGTCCCAGAAATCGGTATCGGTGGCATCGCCAAGCACCACGCGGCGCCCGCACAGGGCGTGGTGTTCGATGATCTCCTGCTTGTGGTCGATGCCCAGCAGGGTGTCACCAAAGTGCTGGCGCAACTCGTCATAAGCGCCGGAGCCGATCCTACCCATACCGAAGATCAACACCCGGGGCTCTCCCAGCCGGATAGGCCGGTCTTCCGGATGCAGGGGATGACGCTCCAGCTTAAGCAGTCGCTCGCGCAGACGCATGTAGATGCTTTGGCCGTGGGTCGAGAGGGGCGCGGCCAGCACGAAGCTGAAGGCCACCAGCAGGGCCATCACCCGCAGCCAGCTCGGGTCCATGCTGCCGGCAGCGATGGCGGCGGTAAGGACGATCAGGCCGAATTCACTGAAGTTGCCGAGGGACAGGCTCGCCATCAGTGCGCTGCGCAGGCGCAGTCGGAAGCGGGTGAGCAGCAGCAGGAACAGGCTCAGCTTGATCGGCAGCAGCAACATCAGGGCCAGGGCGGTCAGGATCTCCGCGCCGGTGGGCAGGCCCTGTTGGCCGATGGTCAGGAAAAAGGCGACCAGGAACAGTTCTTTAAACAGGAACAGGGACTTGGACAGTTCCGAGGCTTTGCTGTGTCCCGCCAGCAGGATCCCCAGCACCAGGGCGCCGAGGTCCGGCTTCATGCCGACCGCTTCAAACAGGGCGGCGCCGGGCACCAGGGCCATCGCCAGGCCAAACAGCACCAGCACTTCGCCGTGACCCACCCGGTCCAGCAGGCGGTAGAACAGCGGACGCAACAGCGGCAGGCCGAGCAGCAGCAGCGCCCAGGGCGAAGGCAGGACGCCTTTGCTGACGGTCAGGTACAGCACCGCGAACAGGTCCTGCATGATCAGGATGCCGATGGCGGTGCGGCCATAGAGGGATTGGGTCTCCCCGCGCTCTTCCAGCATCTTGATGGCAAAAACGGTACTGGAGAAGCCGAGGGCAAAGGCCAGCAGCACCGCCTGATTGATGCTCAACTCACCGAACAGGGCGATGCCCATCACGCCAAACAGTTTGATGGCGGAGGTGGTGATCACCATGGTCAGCAGCAGGTGGAGGGTGGCGCCGCCCCAGATCTCTGCCCGGGCCAGCCCTTTCAGGTCCAGCTTCAGGCCGATGGCGAACAGCAGCAACAGCACCCCGAGGTCGGCGATGGGCTGCAGAAAGGGCAGGGCATCGATGCCTGCGCCATAAAGCGCAAAACCGGCGGCCAGGTAACCGATCAGGGGGGGGAAACCCAGTCCGGTCATCAGCAGCGCCAGCAACAGAGGAAACAGCAGAAGGGCGGGATCCAGCATTCCTTCGGTCCTTGTAAGGGGGCGGCTCAGAGAGTTAGGTCACATAAGTGTAAAGGGGTCAGATCCTTGAACGCCAATGAATTTTGGGGCAGGGAGTCGGCGGTGATCACAAAACGCCCGCTCCTCGGCGGCGAGGCCGCCTCAGGCGCGGCGCTTGGGGGCCAGCCGGTGGGGGGCCGGGCGTCCGTGCTCATCCAGATTCACGAACACCATGGCGTCCACTGTGGCCAGCACCGCCAGGCTTTGCTTGTTGCGCACTTCGCAGCGCACGGTGATGGCGGTGCGACCGGTGTGCACCAGCGCCAGACCAAACTCGATCACCTCCCCCTGTCGTCCCGGCCGGTGAAACATCACCTCCCGGATCTGGCGTGTGACCAGCCGCTCGCTGCCCATCTGGCAGGCGGCAAAGATCCCCGCTTCTTCGTCCAGCCAGCTCAACAGGCGGCCGCCAAACAGGCTTTGGCCCGGGTTGAGATCCTCCGGTTTGATGACGCGTCGACTGTAGTATTTCATCAGGCACCTCCCGCCAATACCCAGCCAGAACCGTGCCAAAGGCTAAGGGCTTGATAAGTGGGGAAGCGCGGACAGGGAAGCGGGTGGGGCTGCCCCAACAGGGGGCGTCGTTGCCCAAAAACGGCACCGCCCGGACAAGCCGGGCGGTGGGGTATTACTGGGCCAGAACCCGGTCCAGGTGACCGGCGAAGGGGCCGGGGCCCATAAATCCGGTGACCCGAAGCTGGCTGAGCTCCTCCCCTTCGGGGCTGAAGAACAGCAGGGTCGGCAGGCCCAGCACCTGGTAGGCCTCAAGCAGCTCAATGTCCAGTTTGTCGTTGGCGGTGACGTCCGCCTGGAGCAGCACCATCTTGTCGGTTCGGGCGGTCACTTCCGGTTGCGGGAAGGTCTTGTGCTCAAACTCCTTACAGGCCACACACCAGTCGGCGTAGAGGTCCAGCATCACGGTTTTGCCTTCGGCGCCGGCTTTGGCCACTTCTCGCTCCAGATCCTCGAGGGTCTTCACCTTGATGAACTGTACCGCATGCTGGGCACTGGCCAGGGTTTCGCCCCGGTTCATCACGGCATGGAAGCCGTAAGACACGCTGGCGAACAGGCCCAGCACAATCACCACGTTGCGGACGGTCTGCATCCAGCTGAAGGCGGTTTTCTTGTTCTGGTGCAGCAGGTAACCCGCCAGGGCGACGCCCCAGACGGCCCAGATCAGATCCATCACCATACCGGGCCAGACCCGATCCAACATCATGATGGCCACGGCGATCAGCAGGAAGCCGAACACGTGCTTGATGGTTTCCATCCAGGCGCCGGCGCGGGGCAGCAGCTTACCGCCGGAGGTACCGAGCAGCAGCAGCGGCAGGCCCATCCCCATGGAGAGGGCGTAGAGCGCCAGGCCACCCAGCAGCAGGTCACCACTCTGGGCCACATAGATCAAGGCGCCGGAGAGGGGGGCAGTGGTGCAGGGGGACGCCACCAGACCGGAGATCAGGCCCATGACGAAGACACCGATAAAGGAGCCGCCCTTCTGCTGATTCTGCGCGTTGGCCAGCTTGCCCTGCAGGCTGGAGGGCAGTTGCAGGTTATACAGGCCGAACATCGACAGGGAGAGCACCACAAACAGGGTCGCCAGGCCGATCAGCACGGCGGGGCTTTGCAGCGCCGCCTGGTATTTCACGCCCGCAGACGCCACCACCAGACCCAGGAGGGAGTAGGTCAGCGCCATGCCCTGCACGTAGGTCATGGAGAGGGCGAACGCCTTGCCGGTGGAGAGCTTCTGGCCCTGGCCGGCGATGATGCCGGTCAGGATGGGGTACATGGGGAAGACGCAGGGGGTAAACGCCAGCAGGATGCCCAGGCCGAAGAAGGTCAGCAGCGGCAGCAGCAGGCCGCCGCCCGCCAGCATGGCCGCCAGGCCGTCCTGCTGGGTCTGCGGCGCCATCGGCGCGCTGGTGGTGCCGGTTGTCAGCACGCCGTCATTGGCGGCAACGGCACTGAGAAATACGGTTTGCTTGGTCGGCGGATAGCACAGCACCTTGTCCAGGCAGCCCTGGTAGGTCACGGTCACCGCTGCATCGGCCGCAGCGCTCAGCACCGGGATGGTCAGGGTGACGTTGTTGAAGTACACCGGCTGGTCGCCAAAAAACTCGTCGTAGTGGATCACCGGCTCGGGATAGCGGATGTCGCCCAGCTCGGCGCTGCCCTCCACATCGACACTCAGTACAAACTTCTCTTGGTAGAGGTAGTACTGGTCACCGGCCATGTTCCAGGTCAGTTGCAGGGCGTTGTCCTGCTGACGGAAGTCAAACAGGTAGGCCTGGTCTACCGGCAGTACCTGCGGCTCCTGCTTGAGGAAGGAGAAATTGGCAAAGGCACTCAGGCTCAACAGGCCCAGAAGCGGGAGAAGCAGTAGTCTAGTCAGAGTCTTGGTCATGGCTGGCAGTGTTGGTTAATCCATTCCAGGTAGGGACGATGGCCCCATTCAACGGGCAGCGCCAGGATCTCCGGTACCTCGTAAGGATGGTGTTCCTTAATGTCGGCTTCCAGCGCCGGCAGGCAGTCTGCCCGGGTTTTCAGCACAAGCTGAACCTCGCTGTCCCGGCACAGTTCCCCTTGCCATTGGTAAAGCGAGGTGATGCCGGGCAACAGGTTGACGCAGGCGACCAGCTTCTGGCGCAACAACCGTTCTGCCAGCTGCTCGGCGCTGGCGTGGTCCGGGCAGGTGCAAAGCACCACGCAATGGGACCCGGTGTGAGGCATTTGGGCTGATGACAACGCGTTACCTATTGATGATCAGGGTTGGCTGCTTACTGTACGTGACTTTGAGAATCGGCGCACAGGCTTATGTAACAGGACATGATCCCGGCTTGAAAACAGACCGCATCCCCCCCATCTGAGTTTCAGTACTGACCCAAAAATGTGAGGCCTGTGTGCTCTTTTACCTGTTTTTGCTCTTCGCCGTGATGCCCATCGTGGAGATCTACGTCCTGATCCAGGTGGGCAACGCTTTTGGCGCGCTCACCACCATTGGCCTGGTGCTGCTGACCGCCGCCCTGGGGGCATCACTGGTGCGCAGCCAGGGCCTCAGCACCCTGATGTCGGTGCAGACCCGATTGAACCAGGGGGAGATCCCCGGCCAGCAGATCGTCGAAGGGATGTTGCTGGCGGTGGCCGGGGTGCTGCTGGTGACCCCGGGTTTCGTTACCGACTTTATCGGCCTGCTGATCCTGACGCCGGCCACCCGGGCACCGATGGCCGCCGCGTTGCTCAAGCGGATGCAGCTGAAAGTGGTGCAGGGACAGGGCTTCTCCGCCGGCTTTGGTCCGAGCGGCCGCAACCCGCAGGATCCTTTTGCCGGCCCGGAGCCGGGCCCGTTCCGCAACGGCGGACAGGACGATGGCCGCACCATCGACGGCGACTTCGAGCGCAAAGAGTGAGGGCTGGCCAGCGGCCGGTGGAAAAAAGGGGACGCGATGGCGTCCCCTTTTTCGTCTTCAGCGCACCAGCGGCGCCAGCGACGGCTCCGTCAGCTGGCGGGCCAGCAGGTAGCAGGCGGCCCCCATCAGCAGGTTGGCCAGCGGGATGGCGATGATGACCCCCTCGACGCCAAACCACTGGCTGCCAAGCCAGGCGGCGGGCAGCAGTAACAGGCCGAGGCGGGAGAGGTTCAATCCCAGCGCGCTCATGGGGCGGTGATAGGCGTTGAGCGACATGGCCAGGAGGATCACCACGCCCAGCGCGCCGTAGGCGGCGGGCACCCAACGGAGATAGAGGGTCAGGTACTGGATGACGGTCTCGTCGGTGCTGAAGATGCCGGCGACGTGAGGCGCCAGCGGCCACAGCAGGAGGTAGGTGCCGAGCTGGGCGATCAGCACCACATGCAGGCTGCCCATCAGGGCGCGGGCGGCACGCTCGGTCTGTCCGGCCCCGAGGTTCTGGGCGATAAAGGGGGTCAGGGCACCGCACAGGGCGGTCACCAGGATCAGCAGCAACGACTCAATGCGGGTGCCGGCACCGAAGGCGGCCACCGCGTGCGTATCCATCCGGGCCAGCATGGCGATCAGCACGGCGTTGGCCAGGGGGTTAAGCAGGTTGGACAGGGTCGCCGGGCGGGCGATGTGCAGCATCATGCGCCAGTGGTCCCGCAGCCGCTCAAGGCAGAGCCGGGTTAACAGATGGTGGCGGGCGGTCAGCATGTACAGCGCCACCACAAAGGTGAGCACCCAGGAGACCACGGTGGCGATCGCCGCGCCTTGCATCTCCAGTCGCGGAAAGGGGCCAATGCCGAAGATCAGCAACGGGTCCAGCACCGCGTTGACCAGCGCCGCCACGGCGGTCACCACGGCGGGGGTGTAGGTGTTGCCGGTGGCTCTCAGGGCCTGGTTTCCCACCATGGGCAGCACCAGAAAGCCCACCCCGAGGTACCAGACCAGCATGTAATCGTGCACCAGCGCCAGCAGGGTGTCGTCGGCCCCCAACAGCCGGAACAGAGGGTCGATGGTGAGCGCGCCGCCAAGGGCAAACAGAGTGACCACTACGATGGTCAGCAGCAGGCCATGACTGACAAACTGGCGCCCCTGCGCCCGGTCGCCTTCGCCCAGCAGACGGCCCAACTGCGCGCTCATGGCGGCACCCAACCCGAGGGCGACGGAGGAGACCACCAGGGTGACGGGAAAGGTCAGGCTCAGCGCGGCAAGCGGCTTGGCACCAAGGCGGCTGATAAAGAACGTATCCGTGAGGTGGTAGAGCAGGAGGCTCAGCACGGCAAACAGGTTCGGCAGAGCCAGCCGGGCGAGGGTTCCGGCGATGGATCCGCTGAGCAAGTCGTGCTCTCGGTGCATCCTGACTCCTGTTCAAAGACTGACGACAACCGTCAGGTTACGGCAAGGCGGGCATGGTAACAGTGGGCCATGCCCCACCCAAGAAAAAAAATTTGCCTCCGCCCCCTTGTATTGGCTTTGAGGCCGCCCCATATAGAGGAGCAACTGCAGCGTGTCTGCGTCTTTCTACTTGAATTAATCAACACGGAAACGTTTTGAGGAGAAATCAAAGATGAACATCCGTCCGTTGCATGATCGTGTAATCGTTAAGCGCATCGAGGTGGAAACCACCTCCGCTGGTGGCATCGTCCTGACCGGCAGCGCCGCAGAAAAATCCACCCGTGGTGAGGTGCTGGCCGTGGGCAATGGTCGCATTCTGGAAAACGGTGAAGTGAAAGCCCTGGACGTGAAGATCGGCGATACCGTGATCTTCAACGAAGGCTACGGCGTGAAGACTGAGAAGGTGGATGGTCAGGAAGTGCTGATCATGTCCGAGTCCGACATCCTGGCGATCGTCGAATAAGTTCAATCGATTTCGAAGCTTAGAGGGAAAGAATTATGGCTGCTAAAGACGTAAAGTTTGGCAATGACGCTCGCGTAAAAATGCTCAAGGGTGTGAACATCCTGGCTGACGCAGTGAAAGTGACCCTGGGCCCGAAAGGCCGCAACGTGGTACTGGACAAGTCCTTCGGTGCCCCGACCATCACCAAAGACGGTGTGTCCGTGGCCAAAGAGATCAAACTGGAAGACAAGTTCGAGAACATG